>NZ_NIBG01000029.1 GCF_002270055.1 Anaeromicrobium sediminis
CGACTATTAAATCATATCATTTTTGATTTGATGTGTCAACACATTTTTGGATTTTATTTTTCTGCTGTTGTTGACAACATGTAATACTTTAACACCTCTATTATATAAAGTCAACATTAATTATTCTTGAATTTTATCCCAACACTCTCATAACTATATATATGTGGTTAGCTCCAACTAATTAACAGATTAATATGCATGTGTAATATTATATTACACATGCATATTAATCGTCTTTGTCACCAAAAAGAACTTCTGTTACTATGTCCAATTGTTCCACTTCAGGTTCTTCTATTTTTCTATCTGCCTTTATAAGAGCCGCTATAACATCTTCTCCATTGTTCATTATACTTATTTCCTCAGCAAACTCCACATCTCCAATTTTCAGAGGATTTCCTGGTTTAAGCATTGACACGTCTACATCAATACTATCTGGAATATTTTGCGGCAAGCACTCTACTTCTATTTGTGACATTTGCTGCTGAACTACCCCTTCACTAGATTCAACCTTTCCTTTGCCCACTAATCTTATTGGCACCATAGTATGTATAGGAGTACCATAAGATATTTTTTGAAAATCTATGTGAATTATATCATTACTAACAATATCCCGTTGAACTTCCTTTATCATTACAAGATTTTGGCTTCCTTCCGTATGTAGATCGATTAATGCATTAGATCCATAGGATTTTATTAAAGTATCTAAATCTCTTTTATCTAATTCAATAACAGAATTTTCAATATCATGGCCATAAACTACCCCTGGAATACGGCCTTCTGTTCTCATCCTGTGGCAAGCATTTGATCCTATTTGATTTCTCATGTTGGCATGTGCATTAGACTTAAGCATCTTATCCCTCCTAGTATTTATCTACTAGTCAGTATTTCCAAAGTTTAAGTTTATATACTTATAGAATAAAAAAGAGTTAGCCAAAAAAGCTAACTCCTTAAACTTAATATAAACTAGGTTGTTCCACAGGCTCCTCTATCTTACTCGTAGAAGCAAGCAAAGCCACAATTGCCTCCGAATCATCTAATACATCTATATTTTCATTTTCAAATACATCTAAATCCTTAACTAATACAGGTTCTCCAAACTTCATATTAGTTGCATCAAACTCTATAGATTGTGGTAAATATTTAGGATAAGTTTGAATCTCTATTTCCGTCTTTTGTTGTTGTATTACAGATACACTTGATTCAACTGCAGATTTATTCAATATGTACAGAGGAATCTTAACACTAATTTCTTGATTTTCATCTAATTCTTGTAGATCTAAATGCAATATATAATTTTTAGTAATATGTCTTTGTACTTCCTTAATAATTGCCGATTTAGTCTCTTCTCCAAAATCTAATTGTACAGTGGCCCCTGTTCCACATTTATTAAACATCCTTTCCAGTTCCAACTTACTAAGTTCAATACTTTTAGTTTCCTTCCCACGTGAATATAAGGTTGCTGGAACTAAACCTTCTCTTCTTAAGTATTTCAATTGAGTTTTTTGCTTTCTTTTTCTCATTCCCGCTTTTAATAATGGTATAGCCATAATCTTTATCCCCCTTTGAAAAGTATACATGTCCTATATATATGTATTATATTTCTTTCATAAATATTACAAATATTTAGTTCATTTTCTTCTCACCATATTACAGACGAAACCCCAAGCACACTTTTTAACACACACCTATGTAGTTCCACGAATATATTATTATGTAGGCGTAAATTAATTTAGAAAGGAGAATGAAAATGTCCGAAAGCTTATCTCAACATCACCCCAATTACCCTAAAGACCCTTATTGTAACCATCCTTATTCAAAACCTTATCGTCAACCACCTATATTAATGACCGTTCAAGATTGCGAAGCCATGTGTGAACATATGACCAACTTTTTAAAAAGAAAAAAGGATCTTCAATCGAGAGTAATGCAACTTAAATTACTCCGTGATTGCGCAGATATTTGTACCTTAACGGCCAAATACATGGCACGCAACAGTGGCTTTGCAAAGTGTACTGCCGATCTATGTGCATTCATTTGTGAAGTTTGTGGAAAAGAATGTTTAAAATTTCCCGATCGAGAATCACAGCATTGTGGTCGAATCTGCTTAAATTGTGCAAGAGAATGTAGAGAATTTGCGATGATGGCCTAAGTATTATATTATTTCCATCACATCCTTTTCTAAAATATACTTAGCTAAATTATATTTTTGTTAAAATATGAATATTTCGGGGCAAATATATTTAAAATAAACGTGTATTACGCATTTATTTTAAATGGAGGTGAATGGATATGTCAGTTGTATGTGGATGTTTTGAAGTAACGGAAGAAACTATTCGTGAAGCAGTAAGAAATGGCGCTACTACAGTAGAAGCAGTGGGAGATAAAACACAAGCTGGAACTGGATGCGGAGGTTGTGTAGGAAGAATCCAAGAAATTATTGATGAAGAAGCAAAATAATAAAAAGGCATAAGCTTAATTCCTTTTATCAAGCTTATGCCTTACCTTTTATATTTTGAATCTCTTTATTTCTTCATTCATTTTTACAGCTAGTCCATTTAATTTATCAGCTGCTGATGCTACTTCTTCTACAGCCATAGATTGCTGTTGCATAGAAGCACTTACCTCTTCTGAGGCCGCCGCCGTCTCTTCTGATACGGCAGATATATTTTCTATTGCTCCTACGATATTATCCTTATCCCCATTTAATACATGGACAAATTCACCCATAGCTTCAATTTTCCCTGTAATGCTATCTATAGATTTATAAATGGTATCAAAGGACTCACTCACCTTGCCAACTGCATTAGACTGCTCCTCATATCTTTCTTTTACTTCCTTCATTACTTCTACCGTATTGGTACTATCACTTTGAATAGTTGTGACGATTCCTTTTATCTTATCTGCTGCATGTCTTGATTCTTCCGCTAATTTTCTTATTTCATCCGCAACAACTGCAAATCCTCTTCCATACTCTCCTGCTCTTGCAGCTTCAATAGAAGCATTTAATGCCAACAGATTAGTTTGTTCTGATATGGAAGCAATTGTATCTAAAATACTTCCTATATATTTAGTTTTATTATCTAGCTCCATAATAGCTTCTTCTATTTTTCCAGTAGCTTCACCATTTAACTCAGTTCTATCCTTTAAGTCTTCGACAGCCTTAACTCCATCTAAATTTGCTTCCATTACTTCATTTGCAGATTTTAGCATATTATCCGTATTGTTAGTAAGCTGAATAAATTTCTCTGAAAGGTTGCCAGTAAGTGTAGCTCCTCTCTCTGCATCGGCTGCCTGTTCCGTTGCCCCTTTTGCTATTTCTTCAACAGTCTTAGCCACTTCTTCTGCTGATGCACTAGTTTCCTCTGAAGTTGCCGCCAAATTTTCTGCCGATGCAATTAACTCTGTAGAAACACTTTGTACATTCCTTACTAGATTTCCGATTTCGTCTATCATTACATTAAAACTGTCTCCTAATTGACCTAACTCATCCTTTGATTTAATCTTTGTCAATACAGTTAAGTCACCTTCTTTAATTCTTTCCATATCCTCAACCAGTATTTTTATTTTCTTTGTTAAACCCCTAGAGAATATAAATGAAATGAAAAGAGCAATTATTAAGGCAATACTTCCAATCATTAAAGCATTCCAAAGCAAAGCCCTTACATCCTCTTCTATTTCATTCTCATACATAGCTGAAAATACAGTCCATCCTAATTTATCTAATTTTGTAAATGTACCAAATTTATTATATGTTTGTCCATTTTCTTCCCAATCATAATCTACTATACCTTCATCCTGTTGCTCTATAGCCTCTTTCAATTCTTCAATTGGTAAAGGTTTCCCAATAAGCTCTTTATTTTTATGGGTCATAGTATTTAAATTTCTATCCAATATAGCAGGATAGCCTCTTTTACCAACTTTAATCATATTCATTCTATTTGCCAAGTTTTCCAAAGATATATCAGCACCTACAACTCCTACAAATTCATTTCCATTAGAAGTATTGTATATAGGTATTGCGACTGTAATAACCTGTTTTCCTGTAAAAGCATCTATGTACGGATCTGTCCATATCAACCCATTTTCCTTAACAGCCTCCTTATACCAGCCTCGTTGTATAGGATCATAACCTTCTGGTACTTGAGCTTCTGGATAAAGAAAAATATCGCTGTTCTTTGTTCCCAGATAAATGGATAGAACATTTTCATGGCCCTTTATGTAACTTTCAAAGTTTTTTAACATCCATTTTGAATAATGTGGATTCATTAGAACTTCCTGTACATTTGCTTCATGAGACATTTGAATCATACTCTCTTCATAGCCATACATCATATTATTAATAGACTCTTTTATTTCGTTAGTCATCTGAAGGGTTGTTTGCTTGAAATTTTGTTCCATAATATCAGAAGCTTTTTCATAGGACATAAAACCTAGAGTCATAAGTGGAATAGCTATTAATAACACGAATACAATTGCTAATTTCGCGTCTATCCCCATTTTCATTTTTTTTAACTTTTTTGATTTCATCATATACATGAATACCTCCCCTAATCAATTTATTATTTAAGTAAATGAACTTAAATGTGTAAGCATTCATCTCCCCATCTATATTATCGACATATTTCTACTTTTCCCAACACTTTTTTCCAGATTTTCTTCCAATAATCATTGGTATATAATTCCACAAATGGACGATTGTATGATTTGTTAAATAAATTTCTTATTTACCACATAAAAAACAGATGGGTAGCAATGCCCCCATCTGTTTTTTAAAATGTGCTAAATCCGCTCCACTCCTGAAAACGATAAATCATAGTTCTAAATATGGATTCATCCTCATATTCAGAATAATCAACCGTGTATAAACCATCATCATTATTCCATATTCTATCAAAGTAATTTAATATAATTCTTTCAATTCCATCATCTTTATTAACTCTTACCATCAAATCTGTTTCTAAATTGTAATCTCCTATATTTCTTCTAGTTAAGTTAGCAGAACCACCTATTATTATGGTTTCTTTCTTTTTCTTTATGACTATTAGTTTAGTATGAAATTGTTCCCCATGGGTATCATACCATTTTATTTCTATATTATTTTCACTCTTATTTTTAAGTTCCAAAGCAACTTGCCTATTTGGAATACCATTTTTCTTAACTCCAAAGGCATCCTTATTACAATCTAAGATTATTCTTACATTCACACCTCTCCTAGAAGCATTTATGAGTTCCTTTATAACTTCCCTTTCAGACAAATAAAACATGGCAATTTTTATTTCATCACCCTTTTTAGCCTCTTTAATTTCTTTTATTAGACTTTCCTTTATTTTTCCTTCTGTTATTAAGGTAACTTTTCCATTAGGAGCCATATTGTCTCCTTTATATTCAATAGATATATCTTCTTCAAGCCCAGAGAGTTTAAGAACATTCAGTTCTGACTTGATTAAATCTTCTATTATTGGCCCCGTTACTTTAAATGCCATATTGGAGTGATTTCCACTGGCATCATGGGGATTCATGGAGGCTACTATGGCACCTCTATCAGTTATTATAACCTTTCTATGATTTGCTTTGAAATTTAAAAGCTTTAAATATCCTCTCAAAGTCACCTTAGATGAATCTGCCCTAAAAGGGTTTGGCAATAGACCCTTGTGTCCAACTCCAGACCATTTTATAAAACTCCTCCAAACACCTGAGTACATAGGATTTGAATCCCTCATCTTTTCCATATTAGTAATTATAACTGGAATATTATTCGCTTTTAATTCCTTTATATATTCCGATTCATATACTCCATAAAAATTATTAATCTCATCTGTTATAAATAGTATTTTTACATGAGGATTCTCTTTCTTCTTATTAATAAGAGCTTCCGTTAATGTTTTTGATATTTCTGGATACTTAACTTTAGTATTTCTGTTATAATCATCATTAAATAAAAACATATCTACTAATATGAAGTCTTCAGCTTCATCTATTAACTTTAGCTGCTCATTAAATATTTTTTGTTCCTTAATATATTCCTTACCTTTCATATAGGTTATATCATATAAAAACTCTATATTCCCATCCTTTTCTTCACTTTTATAAGATACACCATCAGGTACACTTCTAAAAAAACCATTCATAATTACAATAAAAACAATTGCCCATAATATTATTTTGTATTTATCTTTTTTCACCCTACCACCTCCTCAAACAATTTCTTATCTAATATTATATAGATAAACTACGTCCAAACTCAATAAATCCCAGCTACTTACAAGGCAATATAATATTTACACTCCATAGTCTGATAGTGACTTACCTTATAAACGCTTTTATTTATATGCCCGAAGTAAGTTCACATACATTTAGATTGAACATGGTTTATCCATATAGATATATAATATTTACTTTATATAAGAGTTATCATAATTTAGATTATCAAATAATTCAAGTAATAGTTAAGACTAATAAAAAAAGGATGCAGATTAATCTGCATCCTTTAATATACTATCCTAATTGAGCCATTGTCTTGTAAGTAGTATACTTGTCTTGTGCTTCTCCCTCAGCCTTAACGAATAATTCTTTCGCTATTTCTGGGAATTGCTTTTGTAATGAAGTATATCTTACTTGCCCTTCTAAGAAACCTCTAAACTTAGCAAAGTCTGGTTCTTTAGAATCAAGTACAAATGGATTCTTTCCTTCTTTCTTAAGTTCTGGGTTGAATCTGTATAAGTTCCAGTATCCACAATCTACAGCTTGCTTAATGTTAGCTTGTGCTCTTCCCATACCCTCTTTTATACCATGGTTGATACAAGGAGCGTATGCGATAATGATTGATGGTCCATCATACTTCTCAGCTTCAGTTATAGCCTTCATGAATTGGTTCTTATCAGCACCCATACCAACTTGTGCCACATATACGTATCCGTAGCTTGCAGCCATTAATCCTAAGTCCTTCTTCTTAACCTTCTTACCAGAAGCAGCAAACTTAGCTACAGCAGCAGTTGGAGTTGCTTTAGAAGACTGTCCACCAGTATTTGAGTAAACTTCCGTATCAAATACTAATACATTTACGTTCTCACCAGAAGCAAGTACGTGATCAAGTCCACCATAACCAATGTCATTAGCCCATCCGTCTCCACCAATAATCCATACAGACTTTTTGATGATGTAGGATTTTCTTTCTTCAATTTCAGCTAATATTGCATTAGCCTTTTCATCTTCTACACTTGATGCAAATACTGGTAACATTTCTTCGTAAGCTTCCTTAGTTACTTCAGCATCCTCAATTCCATCTACCCACTTAGCAAATGGAGCTTTAACATCATCAGAAACATTAGTTTCTAATAATTCGTTAACAAGGTCTGCTAATTTATTTCTAATTTGCTTAACTCCTAAGTGCATACCAAATCCATACTCAGCGTTATCTTCGAATAGTGAGTTAGCCCAAGCTGGACCTCTTCCATTCTTATCTGTACAGTATGGTGTAGCTGGTGCTGAAGCTCCCCAGATAGAAGAACATCCAGTGGCGTTAGCTATCATCATTCTGTCTCCATATAATTGAGTAATAACCTTAGCGTATGGAGTCTCTCCACATCCAGCACAAGCTCCAGAGAACTCTAAGTATGGATGCTCGAATTGACTTCCCTTAACTGTCTTATTATTCATTGGGTTTTTCTTAGGTTCTACAGTCATAGCATAATCCCAGTTAGCTACTTCTACTTCTTGAGAATCGATTGGCTTCATTTCAAGAGCAGTTTCCTTAGCTGGACAGATATCAGCACAGTTACCACAACCTGTACAGTCTAGTGGACTTACTTGAATTCTGTACTCTAATCCTTCGAATCCTTTACCCATAGCTTTCTTAGTCTTAAATGATTCTGGTGCATTCGTACATTCTGCATCGTCTGCTAATACTGGTCTAATTGCAGCATGTGGACAAACGAAAGAACATTGATTACATTGAATACACTTATCTATATTCCACTCTGGTACGTTAACTGCAATACCTCTCTTCTCGTATGCAGAAGTTCCCATAGGTAATGTTCCATCTTCTCTTCCAACAAATGTACTTACAGGTAGTTCGTCTCCCTTTTGTCCATTTACTGGCTTTAATACGTTTGTAATAAATTCTGGTTCACATACTTCTGCAGTTGCAGCAGCTTCCTCTACTAGTGCTGACCAAGAAGCAGGTACCTCTATCTTAACTAATGCACTGATTCCTCTTTCTACAGCTGATTGGTTCATGTTAACAATCTTTTCACCTTTTTTACCATAAGACTTCACTACAGCCTCTTTTAGGTACTCAACAGCTTTTTGATCGTCAATAACCTTAGCTAACTTGAAGAATGCCGATTGCATAATCATGTTAGTTCTGTTTCCAAGACCAATTTCTGTAGCTATATCAGTAGCATTGATTGTATATAAGTTAATTTCATTATCTGCTATGTACTTCTTCATTGAAGAAGGTAATCTTTCTTCTAATTCTTCAGGTGACCACTTACAGTTAAGTAAGAATGTTCCACCCGTCTTAAGTCCATCTAATACGTCATACTGATTTACGTATGCAGGAGTTGAACAAGATACAAAGTCAGCAGTACTGATTAAGTATGTAGATTTAATAGGCTTCTTACCAAATCTTAAGTGAGATACTGTTACTCCACCAGACTTTTTAGAGTCATAAGAGAAATATCCCTGTGCATAAAGATCAGTCTTATCTCCGATGATCTTAATAGCATTTTTATTAGCTCCAACTGTTCCGTCAGAACCAAGTCCCCAGAACTTACATCTAATAGTTCCTTCTGGAGCAGTTACAATAGAATCTTTAATCTCAATAGATGTATTAGTTACATCATCAACGATACCTACTGTAAATCCATTCTTAGGCTCATCTGCCTTTAAGTTATCAAATATAGCTTTAACTTGAGATGGAGTAGTGTCTTTAGATCCTAATCCATATCTACCACCAATAACCATAGGAGCATCTTTTTTATTATAGAATAATGTTCTAACATCTTGATATAATGGTTCTCCTAATGATCCTGGTTCTTTTGTTCTATCTAAAACAGCAATCTTCTTAGCAGTCTTAGGCAGTACATTCAGGAAGTACTTTTCACTAAATGGTCTATATAATCTTACTTTAACTAAACCAATTTTTTCTCCTTGAGCTACTAAGTGATCAATAGTTTCTTCTATAGTTTCAACTACAGAACCCATAGCTATAACTACATTTTCAGCATCTGGTGCTCCTACATAGTCAAAAGGCTTATATTCTCTTCCTGTAACTTTACTAATTTCTTCCATGTATGAGTTAACCATGTCTGGCACGTCATCATAGAATCTGTTACAGGCTTCTCTAGCTTGGAAGAAAATATCTGGGTTTTGAGCCGATCCTCTAGTTACTGGATGCTCTGGATTTAAAGCTCTTGCTCTAAATTCTTTAACTGCATCGTAGTCAACTAATTTAGCAAACTCATTATAGTCGATAGTTTCAATCTTTTGAATTTCGTGAGATGTTCTAAATCCATCAAAGAAATGTAGGAATGGTACTCTACTCTTAATAGAAGTTAAGTGAGCAATTCCACCTAAGTCCATAACTTCTTGTACAGATCCAGATGCAAGCATAGCAAATCCAGTTTGTCTAGTTGCCATAACGTCTGAATGATCTCCGAAAATTGATAATGCATGACTTGCTACAGCACGAGCACTTACGTGGAATACTCCAGGTAATAACTCCCCAGCAATCTTATACATGTTAGGAATCATTAATAATAAACCTTGAGAAGCAGTAAAAGTAGTAGTTAATGCTCCTGCTTGTAATGATCCATGAACAGCACCTGCTGCTCCTGCCTCTGATTGCATTTCTGTAACTTGTACAGTTTGACCAAAAATATTTTTTTGTCCATTTGCTGACCACTCATCAACAAACTCTGCCATATTTGATGATGGTGTAATCGGATATATTGCTGCCACATCTGTAAATGCATATGAAACATAAGCCGCAGCCGTATTTCCGTCCATTGTCTTCATTTGTCTAGCCATTTGTAGACCCCCCTTGTATACAATATACTTTCTTTGAGAAATATATGTCCTACAATTAATTTTATTACATTCCAAAGAAAAATTCTAGTAGTTTTCACTAGAATATGAAGTATTTTTTTTTATTTTTTTTATTTTTCATACATTTCACTACAATTATCTCATCTGTTTATAGAACCTTCTGAAGGAAAACCAATAGTATTACACCAGGAATTCCTAATAAACCCGCCACTAATGCAGTTAAAATATTTATGCCTATTTTAAATCCTATAAACTTTCCTAAAAAGTTTACTGCTATTAATAATATACCTCCTAATACACCATTCCAAATTAATTTCAAAGTTATCTTAATGGGTATTAAAAGAACATATCCTAATATGTACAGAAGTATTAATCCAAAGGCATAAGCCAGTATTACTTGTAATTCTACAGCCATGCACAACCACCCTCCATGGTTCATTTATAAAAAAACATTTCTATATTTAGTATATTAAAGGTTGTATCAAAAATATTACTGAAATTATAATCTTCTTTCATAAAATTTTTTCATGGACTTCCTACTGGCACCTACATATTTTTTTATCTAGTATAAAGCACAAAGTATAAAGTATAAAGTATACAATGATGTTTTTAAGATTGTATATTTCTATATTTGCACTCGTATACAAAAAACATAACGAGGCGGGCTGCCTTTTAACCCCACCTCATTATAATTCGATATATATTCCCATTTCCCTTGCCAATCTCATAAGATATATATATTTTGTCCTAGCCGCTTCCATTCTAAATATGGCATGATCTATCAAATCAGGATCTGTGGCGTTTTGAAAAAAGTTTTCTGCATTTCCCCATTCATCATGAGCTAATCTTATATTGTCTAGCATTTTATCAGCTTCACTTTTTACTTCTTGCCCTGTTAATAGTTGTGAATATATGTTGTTTATGCTATTTAAAAAATTGTTCTTCTTTACCTTTTCACTTCTTTTAATATTTTTAACAGCCTCTTGCATAACTAACCCCCCTAAAAAAATCTTCTTATATATAACTTCTCCACATTTTTAGGTAGGTATACCTTTTTTAGGGGTTTTTAAAAAAGATTTTATAATAAAATATAATAAAAAAGGCATACTCCGTACGCTTCGCTATGGAACCCTATGGTTCCCTTCGACGCAACGAAAGTTGCTGAGCACCCTCCTTTAAAGAGGCAGGGGAATACTTCCCCCGCACCCCCTTATTTTTTTACTTATCCACAGTTTTGAAAATATATAATTTCCTAGTAAGTAAAAAAAGAATGGCTATTTAATAGCCATTCTTATATTTCGCGTCTGCCTTCTAATGCCTTTGATAAAGTTACCTCATCTGCATATTCTAAATCTCCACCTACAGGAACACCATGGGCTATTCTAGTAACCTTTATTCCAGCTGGTTTTATAAGCTTAGAAATATACATGGCAGTAGCTTCTCCCTCTATAGTAGGATTAGTAGCGATTATAACTTCCTCCACAGGATTTTGTTGTAATCTAACTATAAGTTCCTTTATCTTTATACTTTCAGGCCCTATACCTTCCATAGGAGATATGGCTCCATGTAATACATGATAAAAACCTCTGAATTCTCGAGTTTTTTCCATAGCTATTACATCCTTTGGACTTTCCACTACACAAATAAGATTTTTTTGTCTACTTTCATTTCTACATATATTACAAGGGTCCACGTCTGTTATATTTGCACAAACAGAACAATATCTAGTCTTTTCTTTAGCATATACTATAGCCTCTGATAAAGCATTAGCATCTTCCATACTAATATTTAAAACATGAAAGGCTAATCTTTGAGCTGTCTTTTTTCCAATACCAGGTAATTTAGAAAACTCTTCTATTAATCTAGCAACAGGACCTGCATAATATTCCATACTATCCACCTCCAAAAATTAAACCGAGCTTAAGCTCGGTCTTTTACTAGAATAATCCTGGTATGTTAAGTCCACCTGTTACTTTACCCATTTCACTATTCATCATTTCATCTGCTTTTCTTAAAGCCTCATTTGTAGCAGCTAGAATTAAATCTTGTAACATTTCTATATCATCTGGATCTACTACTTCTGGTTTTATAACCACATCTAGTATTTCCTTCTTACCATTTACTTTAACAGTAACAGCACTTCCGCCAGCACTAGCCTCTACTTCTTTTTCTTCAAGTTCACTTTGCATTTTTTCCATTTCCTTTTGCATCTTTTGAACTTGCTTCATCATATTATTCATATTTCCAGGCATTCCTCCTGAAAATTTACCTCTACCTTTAGCCATTTAAACTCTCCTCCATTTATATTAAATTTTTCAATTTTTATACTATTATACGTTTAATATTATACCATATATGCAAATATATATAATATTTTTTTCATAAGTGTTTATAGATTTTCCATAAAACTTTAAGAAAACATATGAAGGACACAAAGAGAACATACCAACTCATTAAACTTAAGTTAAGTTAAATCGCAGCACACAATTATGAGGAGGAATTTAAAATGAAAAAATCAAGAATATTAACATTAATACTAAGCGGAGTTATTTTAGCATCAGGTGTCAGCCCAGTATTTGCAGCAACAAATTCAAAAGCTCAAGTAAAAACATATAAAATACAACAAATTGAACTAGATGATGAGGTTGACTTTGATGAAGACTTTGACAACTTCGATGATTTCATAGAATCTATAAAGGATGACTTAAGTAAGGATGAAATAAAAAAATTAGAAAAGCTACATAAGGATGCAGTAGCTTTAGAAGAAAATGAAAAGTTTGATGAAGCAGATAAACTATGGGATAAAATTTTTAGCCTTACTGATAAATATGAAGATTTTGATGAAGACTTTGACAATTTTGATGATTTCATAGAACCTATAAAGGATGACTTAAGCAAAGACCAAATAAGAGAATTAGAAAAGCTATATAAGGACGCAGTGGCTTTAGAAGAAAAGGAAAAGTTTGATGAAGCAGATAAACTATGGGATAAGATTTTTAGCATTACTGACAAGTATGAAGATTTTGATGAAGAACTTCCTTCCTTTAAGGATTTCATCAAGGATTTAGAAGATGCCTATGATAAGAAGGACTTACCTAAAATAGAAAAAATCTATAATAAAATATTAGATTTAGAAAAAAGTGATAAATACGACGAAGCAGATAAACTATGGGATGACCTTTTTAAATTCTTGGATAAGAATGATGTAGTTATCCAACTAGAAGATATAGACTTCAAAGATTTTATAAAGGATTTTTCTAAGGATTTAAAAAAGGATGAATTAAAAAAGTTAGAAGACCTTTACAATAAAGCTTTGAATTTAGATAAAAAAGAGAAATACGACGATGCAGATAAAATATGGGATAAGTTTTTTGATGAATTAGATGAAAACATTGATTGGGAAGAATGTGAAGATACAGATAAATAGTTTATCCTACAACAAGGGTGTACATAAAGTTTAACAACTTTTGTCCTCCCTTGTTTTTATGCTATATTATAGATTATTAAGGAAAATATAAAGGAGGTATTCTTTTGAATAAAAGTGTGCTTATAGTAGAAGATGAAGCTAGAATATTAGAAATCACTTCAGATTATTTTAAGGCAAATGATTTTCATGTATTTGAAGCAATAGATGGCCAAGAAGCCTTAGATGTATTTAACTCTAATAAAATAGATTTAGTAGTATTAGATATAATGATGCCTAAATTAGATGGTTGGTCTGTATGTAGGAGAATTAGAAAGAATTCAGATGTACCTATCATCATAATTACAGCCCGTTCCGATGAAGATGATAAATTAATGGGCTTTGAATTAGGAGCTGATGAATACGTAACAAAACCCTTTAGCCCTAAAGTATTAGTGGCAAGGGCTAAAAATCTTCTCAAGAGAGCATCCGGTTCTATTAATTCATCAATTAATATCTTAAAAGCTGGAGATATTAAAATAGATAAAAGTTCTTATATGGTCACAATAGGTGATGAGCAATTAGATTTAGCTCCTAAGGAATTTTCCCTATTGGTTTATCTTATAGAAAACAAAGGATTGGTATTATCTAGAGAAACTATTTTGAACAATGTATGGGGATATGACTTTTTCGGAGATTTAAGGGTTGTAGACACCCATATAAAGAAATTAAGGAAAAAACTTGGTGATAAATCTTCCTATATTCATACTCTAATAAGAGTAGGATATAAATTTGAGGTCCTTTAAAATGAAAAGAAAGAGCATAGTATTTAAATTATTTTTAATAACCACCTGCACCTTTTTATTATTCCTATTATTTCAAATGGTTTTCCAAAGCCTTTTTTTGGAACGCGTATACTATAATGAAAAAATTAAAAATACCAAAGACAGTATAAACGAATTTATTGAAAAGTATCCTTCTACAGAAGAAAACTTTAAACTCCTATCTGAGGAAGTAAATAAGTTCATAGAAGAAAATAATTCTTACCTGGCCATAACGGATAGTTCTGGTAACATAGAATTGTCTTATATGATAAATCCAATTCCAGATACTATGGTAATTAGAGGAGAAGATAATAACCTTTATAAGGTATATTTAGATAGCCTACTAGATAGTGAGGACTTTCAAAATTTAGAATTTAAATTAAATGATGAAATATACGTAGATGGTTTAATGGATGAAAACTTTAAGGAATTTATAGATATTTATTCTATTAAATATAAAGACAAAGAATATGTGCCAGGCGAAAACACAGAATACTATATAAGCATAGAAGATACCACTGATGAAGATAGTTTAGAGTTAGACGACTATTTAAAAGAAACTTCTATTACAGGGACTATTGTAAACTTAAATCGTACAGATTATTCTAAGGATTTGACCTTTTTTTATGATGATCTATTATTAGCACAAATTAATAGCTTTTTTACAGATTCAAATTTTCTTGATCCTTCAAAGAATGACTTTATAAGTTATGATTATTTAGATGAAATGACTAATGTACAACACATGATTTTTATAAAAGCATTTAAAGCAGGAGATGAAACTAAATATATATTTGTATCAACTTCACTTCAACCTGTTAGTGAAGCCCTCACTGTAATAGAAAAATACTATATATACTTTTTCATAGTTGCATTATTATTAATAGGTCTTTTGTCATTCTTTTATTCCAAAATGATCTCAAAACCCCTTATAAAGATTAATAATGTGGCTAAAAAAATGGCCATCCTAGACTTTAGCACCTATTGTGAAGTAAATAGTGATGATGAATTAGGAAGTTTAGGAAACAATTTAAATATACTATCTAAAAACTTAGAACATAATCTAAATGAATTAAAAATAGCTAATGCAAAATTAGTAGATGATATGGAAAAGGAACGCCAACAAGAAAATATCAGGCGAGAATTTGTAGCAAATATATCCCACGAGTTAAAAACACCACTCGGTGTAATTAAGAGCTTTTCTGAAGGAATAAAGGATGGAATATATGAAAAGAAACGGGATTATTATCTAGACGTAATAATTGATGAAGTAGAACAAATGGACAAACTAATTTTAGATATGCTTCAATTATCTAAACTAGAATCTAAAAATTTCAAACTAAACAAAAGTTCTTTCTCCTTAGATAAATTAATCTATTATTCAAATGATAAATTTGGAGCTATGATTGAAAGTAAAGGCATTAAAGTAAACTTAAATCTAAAAGAATCTACAGTATATGCTGATAAGTCTAAAATAGAACAGGTTGTAAATAATCTATTTTCCAACGCCATAAGATATAGTCCACAAAATGAAGAAATAAATATATCCATAGATGCAAGTGATAAGGATATTTGTTTTTATATGGAAAACACAGGAACTCATATACCAGAGGATGAAATTCATAGGATATGGGATAGATTTTATAGAGTTGAAAAATCTAGAAGTAAAGTATCAGGAGGTACGGGACTAGGTTTACTAATAGTTAAAAATATATTAGAACTTCACAATAGCACCTTTGGAGTAAAGAATACTAACAAAGGAGTAAAGTTCTTTTTTAGTTTAAAAAAAGGGTGATTAACATCACCCTTAAACTATTTCTAAATTAAAATCTCCAAACTTTTCTTTTATTTTTTCAACTTCCCCTTCCACATTTTGTGGAGTCTCTGGTTCATCCTCTTTTTTAACAGATAAGTTCTTTATATCTGATTCCATAACAAAATCCAATCCAATCTTTTTTCCATACATCTCTTCCATTACACTTTGTATAAAACCAGCCCCTTGAGCTGCCATCTCTTTATGGAATGAAAAGGCATCACCAAAGGATATTACTAACTTATTGTTTTTAAATCCAACTAGATTTCCTTCTATTAGTACGGCATGTAATGATATTTTCTTTTTCTTAATAACTTTTAATATATCATTCCATCCCTTTTTAATGCTATTAAACCTATCTCCCCTGGAAACTACTGTGGAAGGCTTCATTTCTTCCTTTACTTCTTCTTTTATTTCCTCTTTTAACTCACCTTTTGCTTCTTCTTTCACCTCTTCCATAGGAGAAGGATTAGAAACTACATTTATTTGACCTAATTTTATTCTTCTCTCTAGGGACTCTATCCTATCTAAAAGCCCTTCAACAGAATTATCCACCTCAGGAGAAGATAACTTTATAATTGTAAGTTCTAACAAGACCCTTGGTTGAGATGCCCATTTAGCATCGGCAGATAATTTGGATAATAGATTTATACTTCTACTAATAGAATTCATAGGTAAGCTTTCGCTCTGGTTACAAAGCCTTTCTACATTTTCCTTAGATAGATTTATTATTCCCTCTAAATCATCTGATATTTTGCTCATCATCAAATTCCTATAATGAGTTATTAAGTCCTTAATAAATTGATGTATATCTTTACCTGAATCCACTAAATTTTCTATGAGTTTCATGCATTCCTTAGTATTCTCATTTTGTATATTGTCTACTAAATCCAATAAATATGAATCATTTACAGTTCCTAATATATCTATCACATTGTCATATGTTATATTATTTTCATTAATTGACACGCACTGATCTAATATACTAAGGGCATCCCTTAAGGCTCCATCTGAATTTCTGGCTATAAGCTCCAGTGCTTGTCTATCCACATGGATATTCATGTTGTTACAAATGGATTCCATAGTATCTGATATATCACCTTCCTTAATTCTCTTTAAATCAAACCTTTGACACCTGGATAATATGGTAGCCGGTATTTTATGAGGTTCTGTTGTAGCTAAGATAAATATCACATAACTAGGCGGTTCTTCTAAAGTTTTCAAAAGGGCATTAAAAGCACCAGTAGACAACATATGAACCTCATCTACTATATACACTTTATACTTCCCTTTAGTCGGTGGATATTTTACATTTTCCCTGATTTCCCTTACATCATCCACACCATTATTAGATGCTGCATCTATTTCAATTACATCCATTATGCTCTCATTTAAAATTCCCAAACAAACTTCACACTCATTACATGGATTATTATCTATGGGATTTAAACAATTTACTGCACGAGCAAATATTTTGGCCGTAGAAGTTTTCCCCGTACCCCTAGTTCCACAAAATAAGTATGCATGAGCAACATTATCATTCTCTATTTGGTTTTTAAGTGTTCTTGTAATATGGCTTTGCCCTACTACATCTTCAAATTTATTTGGTCTATACTTTCTATATAACGCTATATATCCCATAACACATTACCTTTCTTTTGTATATTTTAATTTATATTGGCTATTATTCACTACTATTATTTTAAAATACAGGCTCCCATATGTAAATTAAATTATTATTAAGAACGGTCATATTGCATAACAGTTCTCTTTATAAAATGAGTTAATTTTTTATCCAAATTTAACTGAAATTTGATTGCATTTCTTTATGAAATTGCAAATTTATCCAATTTATTTTTTACATTTTATTACACTTAATCATGATTATATCCTCTGTAATCAAGCATTTTCAACACATAGAGTGACATTTGTAAATATTTTGAAAATTTCTTAATTTTTTATTAAGAATAAAAAAACATGTAGAATTTATATCATTCTACATGCTATTATACTATATGTAAAAGCTGTGCACCTATATCGACAAGCCGTTACAAGCGTGACCCGTATAGTTAACTCAACTCAGGCACCCTTGTGGCACATGAAAGTGACTACTTATCGCTGCTTCCTTCCGGATCTGACGAGGTTCATAGGCTTTCATTGCACAAGACCCAAATCTCATCGCCACTTGTACGGGGCAGACCTCACAACGACAGGCCTCTAATAGGCGTTCGACCCTGCTAAGGCGGATTGCAGGTTACAGGACACCGCCAACTTCCCATCTAGCACAGCAAACTTTATAAACTTTTTAACTGGCGGAGAGAGCGGGACTCGAACCCGCGGGGCCGTTAAGCCTTACACGCTTTCCAGGCGTGCTCCTTAGCCACTCGGTCATCTCTCCATATAAGGGTTAAAGTTTTTCGCCTCAACCACGACATATACTATGTTAACACATCTAAAAGTAATTTGCAATAGATTCTCAACTGTAAGTTTATTCAAGTAATTGTAAATTTTTTCTGTTCTTGTTAATAATTTATCATTGAATTGTCATATAAATTTTAGGAAAATTATTATAACTATATTTTTTAATACAAAAGGATTATTTTCCCTTTTAAAAGGGTAAATTATATAAGTAAAAGTCTTTTTATTAATATGAAAGGAAGGTGAAAAAATATATGAGTCACTTAAATCTTGATGTACAAATTCCAGAAACTGAAAATCTAGGAAAAGAAAAATTTGAAGAGCTAAGAGAATATATAAAAAGCTTAGATACAATTGATGGTGCTTTAATTAGTATATTACACAAAGCTCAAACTATCTTTGGTTACTTACCAAAAGAAGTTCAATTATTCGTAGCTAGAACATTAGATCTTCCAGGTGCTGAAGTTTATGGTGTTGTAAGTTTTTACTCATATTTCACAACTGAACCTGTTGGTAAATATACAGTAAGCGTGTGTATGGGGACTGCATGCTTTGTAAGAGGTGCTGATAAAGTAGTAGAAAGAATCAGTGAAAGATTAAATATCAAACCTGAGGAAACTACGGGGGATGGTTTATTCACATTAAAAAGCGTTCGCTGTATAGGAGCCTGTGGTCTTGCACCAGTAGTAACTATCGGTGAAAAAGTATACGGTAGAGTTACTGTAGATGAAATGGATGAAATTCTAGATTCCTATACAGGTGAGGAGGCATAAGTATGCAAATTAAATCTTTAGATGAATTAAAAAAGATAAGAGAAAACTCCCTTAAAAAGGTGAATTTAAGACAAACTGGGGAGTCTGATTCACCACATACTGAAATCCTTGTGGGAATGTCTACATGTGGTATCGCATCTGGTGCTAGAGAAACATTAAATGCTTTAGTTGAAGAAGTTAATAACAATAACTTAATGGATGTTAAAGTTATCCAAGTAGGTTGCATAGGTCTTTGCCATTCAGAGCCAATAGTTCAGGTAAATCGTCCTAACGAAAAACCTGTAGTATATGGAAAAATCGACGCCCAAACGGGTCGTGAAATCATTAAAGAGCACATTATCAATGGAAAAGTATTAGACCAATATGTAATTGATGCTGACTTTGCTCGTCCATAAATTAGGGTTTGCAAATGAAAAATTTCATATTAGGTTAGGAGGTAAATCATGAGCAATTATCGCATAAATATAATGGTCTGTGGAGGTACTGGGTGCCTTGCATCAGAGGGTGACAAAGTAATTAGAAACCTAGAACTTATCTTGAAGGCTCGTGGCTATGACAAAGAAGTACAAGTTGTTAAAACTGGATGTTTTGGATTCTGTGAACAAGGTCCTATCATAAAAATCCATCCAGATAATGTATTCTACGTAAAAGTTAAGCCACAGGATGCCAAAGAAATTATTGATGAACACATCATCAAGGGAAGAAAAGTTGAAAGACTTCTTTACGAAGAACCAAACATGCAGAAGAAGATCGAAGAACACGAAAATATGCCTTTCTATCAAAAGCAATTACGTGTAGCTTTAAGAAATTGTGGTTTAGTTAATCCAGAGGATATTCACGAATACATAGCATTTGATGGATATGCAGCCCTTGGGAAAGTATTAACTAA
The DNA here is from genome assembly GCF_002270055.1 of Anaeromicrobium sediminis. Lineage (NCBI taxonomy): Bacteria > Bacillati > Bacillota > Clostridia > Peptostreptococcales > Thermotaleaceae > Anaeromicrobium > Anaeromicrobium sediminis. The sequence continues at coordinate 20,168 of NZ_NIBG01000029.1, forward strand.
AATGACTCCAGATGAAGTTATTGAAGAAATCCAACAATCAGGACTTCGCGGTCGTGGCGGTGGTGGATTCCCAACAGGACTTAAGTGGAAATTCACTAGACAATCAAAGGCTGATCAAAAGTATATCATATGTAATGCTGACGAAGGAGATCCAGGAGCATTCATGGATAGAAGTATCCTAGAAGGTGACCCGCATTCCGTATTAGAATCCATGGCCATAGCAGGTTATGCCATAGGAGCTGATTATGGATACATCTACATCCGTGCTGAATATCCATTGGCAATCGAAAGATTAAATGTGGCTATAAAGCAAGCTCGTGAAGCTGGATTATTAGGAAAAGATCTATTCGGTACAGGATTTAACTTTGATATAGATATTAAATACGGTGCTGGAGCTTTCGTGTGTGGTGAAGAAACTGCACTTATCCACTCCTTAGAAGGTAAGCGTGGAGAGCCTACTTACAAGCCTCCATATCCGGCTGAAAGTGGATACAAAGGAATGCCAACATCTGTTAACAACGTGGAGACATTCGCAAATATTCCACCTATCATTTTAAAGGGTGCTAAATGGTTTAGCAGCATTGGAAGTGAAAAATCTAAAGGAACTAAAGTTTTTGCCTTAGCTGGAAAAGTAAACAACGTAGGTCTAGTTGAAGTTCCTATGGGTATTACTTTAAGAGAAATAATTTATGATATTGGTGGAGGAATCCAACACGGAAAGAAATTTAAGGCAGTTCAAACTGGAGGACCATCTGGTGGTGTAATCACTGAGAAAGACTTAGATACTCCAATTGATTATGAAAGTTTAATGGGTATCGGATCTATGATGGGTTCTGGTGGTATGATCGTAATGGACGAAGATAATTGTATGGTTAACATTGCTAAGTTCTACTTAGAGTTTACTATGGAAGAATCTTGTGGTAGATGTACTCCTTGTCGTGTAGGTACTAAGAGAATGTATGAAATCTTACAAAAAATCACTGACGGCGAAGGAAGTATGGACGATTTACAAAACCTAAAAGAACTATCTCATATGATTAAGGGAAGTTCCCTATGTGGACTAGGACAAACGGCTCCTAACCCAGTACTTAGTACTATGCACTTCTTCTGGGATGAATATGTTGCCCACGTTAATGACAAGCACTGTCCAACGGGAGAATGTACTGGTCTTGCTAAGTATAAAATCATTCCTGAAAAATGTGTGGGATGTACTGCCTGTGCTAGAGTTTGCCCTGTAGATTGTATTGAAGGGGAAGTTAAGAAAGTTCATGTTATAGATGAAAGTAGATGTATAAAGTGCGGAGCATGTTTTAATACATGTAAATTCAGTGCAATAGTTAAACCATAGTAAAGAGCGAGGTGATAATATGTCTAAAGAAACAGTTTCAATTATTATAAACGGTGAAGATTACCAAGTACCTAAAGATAGTACAATATTAGATGTGGCTAAGGAAGCACGTATTCATATTCCTACATTATGTCACTTAGATTTACACAATCTAAAAGCTGTAAACAAGGCTGCTTCTTGCCGTGTTTGTATGGTAGAAGTAGAAGGAAGAAATAATTTAGCTCCAGCCTGCGTTACTAAAGTAACTGAGGGAATGAACATCAAGACAGACTCTATTAAATCTATTAAGGCTAGAAGAATGGCTGTAGAGTTATTATTATCAAATCATCCAAACGAGTGTTTTACCTGTCCTAAGAACTTAGATTGTGAATTACAATCACTAGCTAAGAATTTAGGTATTACTAGAATCAAGTTTGATGGTGAAAGAAAAGAATATGCAAAAGATACTTCAAGTTCTTCAATCGTAAAGGACCCAAGCAAATGTATCATGTGTAGACGTTGTGAAACTATGTGTAATGACGTTCAAACCTGTGGAATATTATCTGGGTTAGATAGAGGCTTCGATGCTATCGTTGGACCTGCATTTAACCTTCCAATGAAAGATACTTCATGTACTTACTGCGGACAATGTGTTGCAGTATGTCCTACAGCAGCTTTAACGGAGGTTAACGCTACAGATAAGGTATGGAGCGCTATTGAAGATAAAGATAAATATGTTGTTGCCCAAATAGCACCAGCAATTCGTGTTGCCTTAGGTGAAGAATTTGGAATGGCACCAGGAACTATCGTAACTGGAAAGATTGCTACAGCTATGAAGCGAATGGGATTTGACGGAGTATTTGATACGGACTTTGCCGCTGACTTAACTATCATGGAAGAAGCATCTGAGTTAATTCACAGATTAGAAAACAATGGAACCCTTCCAATGTTAACTAGCTGCTGTCCAGCTTGGGTTAAGTTCATTGAGCATCAATTCCCAGAGTTATTAGATATACCATCTTCATGTAAGTCACCACATATTATGTTTGGTGCCATTGCTAAGACCTACTATGCTGAGAAAATTGGAGTAGACCCAGATAAGATCGTAGTAGTCTCTGTTATGCCATGTATAGCTAAGAAAGCAGAGGCTGAAAGACCAGAGCTTACTAAGGATGAAGCTAACAATGTTGACTTAGTAGTTACTACAAGAGAGTTTGCCACAATGATTAAAGAAGCAGGTATGGACTTCCCTAATTTACCAGATGGAGAATTTGATAAATTAATGGGAGAAAGTACTGGAGCATCTGTAATATTTGGTACAACTGGTGGAGTTATTGAAGCTGCCCTTCGTACTGCATATGAGTGGGCAACTGGAGAAACTTTAGAAAAGGTTGACTTTAAACAATTACGTGGGCTTGACGGTATCAGAGAAGCTTCTGTTGACTTAAAAGGAAAAGAACTTAAGATTGGTATTGCTCATGGACTTGGAAATGCCAGAAGATTATTAGAAGATATTAGGGATGGAAAGTCTCACTACCACGCTATAGAAATCATGGCCTGTCCTGGTGGATGCGTTGGTGGAGGTGGACAACCATATCACCATGGAGATGCATCTATAGTGGAAGCTCGTCATAAGGCAATCTATGAAGAAGATGCTGGTAAGAAGTTAAGAAAGTCTCATGAGAACCCAGAGATCATCAAGTTATATGATGAATTCCTAGGTAAGCCACTTGGTCACAAGTCTCATGATTTATTACACACTCACTACGAAAAGAGAGATAGAATATAACAACACTAAAGAAGATGAGAAAAACTCATCTTCTTTTAATTTTTATTGATTAAAATTTACTACACCCCTGTCTCCACTGTACTACATTTTATTTTTTGGTGTTATAATATAATTAATATTCCTTATTAATAATTTTTTTGAGAGGTGCATATGATTAAATTAACAGATGAACTTAAAACACTCCAATCCATCGCTAAGACCATTGCAAAGCAATTTGGTGATAAATGTGAAGTTGTTTTGCATGATTTTTCTAATGGCTATGATAATAGTATTGTCGCAATAGAAAATGGTCATATTACAGGACGAAAAATCGGATCTTCTATCACAAACACAGGCCTTGAAAACCTTAAACGTATACAAGATTCTAAAATGAATCCAAAAGATGGTTTTCATAACTATATGACCATTACCAAAGATGGTAAAACCTTACGGTCTTCTTCTTCTATTATAACTAATGACCAGGGTGAAGTTATTGGATCCCTCTGTATTAACTTTGATATTACAGACTTTATACTAGCTAGTAACACCATGAAGCAAATGATCGAGTTTGAAACCCCAACCCTTCAAAACGAAGTTTTTGTAAATGATGTTAACGAACTTTTTGATATATATTTAAAAGAGTGTATTAAGCATGTCGGAAAACCAATTGCTCTTATGCAAAAAGAGGATAAAATAAAAGCGATTTCATATTTAGATCAAAAGGGAGCTTTCCTTATTACTAAATCTGGCAAGCGAGTTTGTGAAATGTTTGGTATATCAAAGTATACGCTTTACAACTATTTAGACGAAATAAGAAATCAACAAGATAAATAAAAATGTAATTCTACTGTTGTACTTTTTCATAAATATAATAAGCTGCTGCAATATCTTCAATAGAAAGTCCTAGCGCTTCAAACAATGTTATCTCCTCATCTGAAGTCCTACCGGCTTTCTTTTGAGTTAACACATGACCAATTTCAGCTTTTATGTGTCCCTCCTTAATAATTCCTTCTTTCAAGGGAATCAGATAGTCTCCCGCTTCATGGGTTGCAGACTCTAATGAATCAACAAACAAAGTACAATCTCTCATGGTCTCAGAATCAATTTCCCTTGCATCAGGAGTACATGATCCAACAGCATTTATATGTACACCTGTTTTTAGCCATTCTCTCTTAATAATTGGTGTTCGAGCTGAAGTAACGGTGCATACAATATCGCTTTCTGATAATGCATCTTTAGCACTCTTATAATATTCTATTTCTAAATCTAATTCCGATCTCAATGTTTCTACAAATGCTTCTGCATAATCAACTTTATAGTCCCAAATTTTGATTTTCTTTATGGGCCTTACCAGCAGAATAGCTTCAATGTGGCTTTTTGCTTGAACACCAGTCCCCATAATCGTCAAAATTTCGCTATCCTCTCTTGATAAAGCTCTTGTTGCTACAGCACTTACAGCAGCAGTTCTAACTGCAGTAATTCCTTCACCATCTACAATAGCAACTAATTGTCCTGATGTATTTTCGAACAATACAACTATCCCTTGATGGGACGGTAAAAAGCGTTTCTTATTTTCAGGAAACACAGAAATGACCTTGGCACCAAAGACATTTTTATATTTTAAGTAAGATGGCATTAGGCCAAAAATATTGTTTTCCTCTAGATGTATGCTCATCCTAAGCTTTTGAACCACATCTTCATTAGATAGTGCCTTTAATGTATCTTCCATAACCCGAATCCCTGCAGACATGGTTAAATATTTTCTTACGGTCTCTTCATTGATTATTCTCATATAACCTCCAAATATATTTTAATAATTTGAAATACTCATTCCGTTATTCATCCCTTGCTAATACACTTTCAAAAAATCTCATTAAATTTAAACCCATAATCTTTTTAATGTCTTCTTCTGAGTATTCTCTCTTTAAAAGTTCTTCTATAATTAAAATAATGTCTTCATAACTTTCTAAAGCATCAATTGGTTCTTCTGTTAAAGTTCCATATCTCACTCCTGTTTTACCTAGATCGTTACAAAGGTCAAAGCCAAATCCTATTTGCTCACAGCCAATAAGGCCTTTCATGTGATCAATATGATCACATATCTTTGAAATATAATCCTCTACCTCAGCTCCTACAATAGGTTTTATATTATTAATCCCTATTATTCCTCCAGAAGCTGCAATAGCTTTAATGTGCTCATCTGATAAATTTCTTGTTATATAATTAATAGATCTCGCATTTGAATGAGATGCAATAAAAGGTCTTTTGGAAATAGATATGACATCTTCCACACCAGCATCATTTAGATGAGATACATCTACAAACATATTCAATGACTCCATCTTCTTCACAACATCACAACCAAAGACTGATAACCCACCCTTGGCTAGTTTACCGTCAAATCTAGAACCCTCTCCTACAGCATTCCTTCTAGACCAAACTAAACCAGCCCCTAGAACACCTAGTCGATTAAAGATTTCAAGAAGGTGAATATCGTCCATAATTGGAGCCAACCCTTCTAAAGACAATATGATGCCTATTTTATCAATAGATTGAACTGTCTTTAAGTCATCTAAATCCTTAACAATCATAACAGAATCTGAAACACTTTCCACGTCCTTGTAAATCAAATTAATTTGATCAAGTGCAATTCTTAAAGCTTTTTCACATAAATAATGGCTATCAACAAATATAGCGGCAACAATAAGCTTAACATTAGTTTTCTTATATATTTCCAATAGATGATTTTTAATGATTTCCTTTTCACCTAACTGAGTGCGATTATAAATTACTTCTCCCAAATCATAGTGGGCATCAACGATAAAGTTCTTTTGAAATAATGATTCCGCAACTTTTCGAAATAACATAAATCCTCCTTACAAATTATTTTATAGTCTTTAAAAAACCTACATTACATATCTAACTTTTTTTTAGTTCTCAAAACTTTTTGTCATGTTTTAATCATATAGAATTACCTTTTTTATGTCAAGATATATCTTCACTGTGACTATCTATGTTCAACAGATTTTCTAAATAATTTAAATACCTATTCATATCCAAATCATAATGTATTATTATAGATATACCACTTCCAAACTCAATAAACTCTATCTACTTACAAAGGATCATAACTTAAAAATTTTTAAAAGGTGAAATATCAGAACATCCTATGCTGTAAACATTTTTGAACCTTCTATGGTTATTATAATATTCACACTCTATAGTCCGATAGTGACTTACCTTATAAACGTTTTTATTTATATGACCGAAGTGAGTTCACATACATTTAGATTGGACATGGCTAATCTATAAAATCCTTTTTTAAATTTAAATATATAATTTTATATGTTGGTATATACTATTAATAGTCTTTCTATACTCTACATTTTTATAAGGTTAGGAGATTAGAGTTAAGTATTTGGGATCCATTTTTTTAAACTAACAACCATGATTTTAATTTAACAAATCTACATTTATTTAGGGCAAGGGTGTGTATAGTATGTATATAAAAATCACTTTTTCTAAATCTAATAAAACTATAGAAACAATCCCTGGAAGTACATTACTCCAAATGGCAAGGGATAATAATATTTTCATTCCTTCACCTTGTGGGGGTAATGCCATTTGTGGAGGATGTAGAGTTAGAGTAACAAAAGGAAATGATCTAATGGATGTTAGCGCAGAAGAATACAACAAATTATCTGATGAACAAATAGAAGATAATTGGAGATTAGCTTGTAGTTATATTCCCAGGGAAGATATAGTAGTTGAAGCTTAAAAAAGCTAATACAAATTGTATTAGCTTTTTCTTAATGTTCTACTACTGTTAAATTTCTTATCCACTTCCCAGATTTATATCTCATAAACGATACTATACATTTCACCACTTCTTCTAGGGCTACTAACATGTATACTTCATATATTTTTAGTTTAAACAACATAGCTCCTATTAGACAAAGGGGAACTCCTAAAAACCACATGGTAATGAATTCTACCCTTAAAACATACTTGGTGTCTCCTCCACCTCTTAGGATTCCAATAATTAGTATTCCTCCTATAAAACGTGCTGGAAGAACTATGGATGTTATTATAATCATGTAATAGGCGTTCATATAAACTTCATTAGATACATTGTAAATTCTTAATACATATTTAGATGATATTACTAAAACTATTCCTATCACTACAGATAATACTAATGTAGTTTGGAGTAATTTTTTAGAATAATATCTACTTTTATCATAATCCCCTCTACCCACTTCAGTTCCTACAATGGCACAGGCTCCATTGGCAATGGCAAAGAGTACAATTAAGAACATATTTTGTATAGATGTGCATATTTGAACTGCTGCCATGGATCTTGTTCCCATATTTCCATATATGATAGCATATATAACTATACCTAACCCCCAACAAATTTCATTTATTATAACAGGAATAGTAACGTCCATAACTCTTTTGAAAAACTTTCTATCAAAATCTATTAAACTCTTAAAGGAAGCCTTAAGTACGTGATTTTTTCCGTATATTAAAATTATAATTAAAATCATTTCCACAACCCTAGCTATTAAAGTAGCTACAGCTGCTCCCTTTATACCTAAGGCAGGCATTCCTAAATTACCAAATATAAGACCATAATTAAATACTACATTTAATAAAAAGGCAACACTACTACATACCATAGGTAAAACTGTTTGTTGCACTCCCCTGCTTCCAATTCCATAGGATAAGGATATTGCCGTGAATACATAACTTATACTCACTATAGTTAAATAATCTTTACCTAAAGATATAACTTCATTACTCTTATTAAATACATGTATTATATTTTCACTAAAGAAAGTTCCCCCTATTAAAAATATAACACTAGTACTTATACCTAATGCCAAAGATACTCCTAATACCTTCCTTATACTTTTAGTATCTTCCTTCCCCCAAAACTGGGCTATTAAAACATTACATCCAGAACAGATACCCATTATGAGTAAATTAAACATAAAAAAGTATTGGTTTGAAATACCCAACGCGGCTACTGCTTCCTCTCCTAATTTCCCTATCATAAAGCTATCCATCATGTTTACAGAGGAAGTTATAAAATACTGAATCATAATGGGAAAGGCCACCTTCACCAACAGCTTATAAAAGGATTTTGAATCACTCATATTATCACCTACTTCAAAATTTTTCCAAAACAAAAAAGCACTATAAAACTCGAAAGTTTTATAGTGCTTATCAATCACCCTTAGTGGATATTTTTTTACATATTACCATAAATTCTAATTGTACTCAACCACTATTTTTCCATTACAATATTTTTAATATAAACTTTTTTCATAATTTACTAATAATTTACATGGTACTTTACTTTTTATTAGGGTATATATTAATTAAAGGGGGAATTCTTATGAATAATAAGTATAAAATATCTATAGAAAATCTAAAAAACACATGTAATTTAGACTCTATTAAATTTACTACCACAAAAGACTTAATTCCCTTAGGCCATGAAATTATAGGTCAAAAGAGAGCTTCTGAAGCTATACAGTTTGGCCTTTCAGTAAAAAATAAAGGTTACAATATTTTTGTGGCCGGCGAAAGTGGTACTGGTCGAAATAGTTACGTGAAACATATTGCAAATGAATTTTCAAAGAAACTTCCTACCCCTGATGATTGGATTTATGTATATAACTTTAAAAATCCATACACTCCAATTAGCATTAATTTGAAAGCTGGTTTAGGAAAAGATTTTTCAAAGGATATGGAAAATACCATAACATTACTAAAAAGAGATATAAAAAAGGTATTTCATTCTAAAGAATATCAAAGAGCAAAAAATAGCATATCTAAAGAATATGAAGACTATGTAAACAAACTAATAGAAGAATTAAATACTATAGGAAAAGAATATGAATTTGCCTTTATTAATTCAGATCGAGGCATACTAAGTTTACCTCTGAAAGATAATGAACCTATGAATGAAGAAGACATAAATAAACTCTCCGATGAAGAAATTGAAGATATAAAAATAAAATCTGATAAACTAGCCATAGAAACTACGGATATATTCAATGATTTAAAAAATAAGGATGCCTATATAAAATTAAAATTCAAGCAATTAGATAAGGATACAGTAAGTAATTTAATTGATTTTTACCTAACTCCTTTAAAAGAAAAATATTCCTTTTCTCAAAAGACTATAGAGTATTTTAATATGTTATCTGAAGATATATTAAAAAACATATCAATGTTTAAAACAGATAAACAACCAGAAGGATTCGAAGATTTTTTCCTTAGATATAAAGTAAACTTATTTATTGATAATTCTTGTTTAAATAAGGCACCTGTAGTATTTGAATCAAATTCCACTTATCATAACTTATTAGGAAGTATTGAATATAAAAATGAAATGGGAATTATGAGAACAGACTTTACTCAAATAAAACCAGGGACCATACATGAGGCTAATGGAGGATATTTAGTTCTTCAAGCTAAAGATATATTATCTAATTCCATAACTTGGACTAGCCTTAAAAGAATGTTAATTAATAATGAATCTATCATAGGTGATTTAAACAAACAATTAAATTATATTGTTGCAGGAACTTTAAAACCTGAGCCGATTCCTTTAAATTTAAAAGTTATCATAATTGGAAGTCACTATGCTTATAACACTTTATACTCCTATGATGAAGACTTTAGAAAATTATTTAAAATAATGGCAGACTACGATACTCAAATGATACGAAATAAAGATAATTCAATTAAAATGGCCCGTTTCATAGGTGCCCATTGCGAAGAAAAGAACTTACGTCATTTTACTAAAAAGGCTGTAGAAAAGGTTATTGAACACTGTTCTCGCCTTGCAGATCATAAACAAAAATTAAGTGCTAAATTTAATTCAATAGCTGAAATCATATATGAAGCAAATACTTGGGCTGAATTTGATAGTAGTCCTATAGTTGAAAAATCCCATGTTAAAAAGGCCATTGAACAAAAAATGTACAGAAATGGAATTTATGAAGAGAAGATATTTGAAATGTTTGAAGCAGAAGACATTTTATTAAACGTAGATGGCAGACGAGTAGGAGAGATAAATGGATTAGCAGTTATAGGAGTAGGTGAATATTCCTTTGGTAAACCTAGCAAAATTACCGTATCCACCTATCGTGGCCGTGCTGGAATCATTAATATCGAAAGGGAAGTAAAGTCTAGTGGTAGTATTCATGATAAGGGTGTCATGATAATAAGTGGATACCTTGGACATAAATATGCACAAGATAAACCTTTAGCCATATCTGCCAGTATAGTATTTGAGCAATTATACTCTGGAGTAGATGGAGATAGTGCATCCTCTACAGAATTATATGCCATACTATCCAGCATATCAGGAATACCTATTAAACAATCTATAGCCGTAACAGGCTCCGTAAATCAAAGGGGAGAAATCCAACCTATTGGTGGAGTTAATGAAAAAATTGAAGGTTTCTATAAGATATGTAAATTAAAAGGCTTAACAGGAGAACAGGGAGTTATGATTCCCCATCAAAATGTTAAAAATCTAATGCTTTCCGATGAAGTAGTTGAAGCTGTAGAAAACGGAATGTTCCACATTTATTCAGTTAGAACTATCAATGAAGGTATTGAAATACTAACAGATGTGGAAGCTGGAACACTAAATAATTTTGATGAATACCCTGAAGGTTCTATTCATTATTTAGTTAATGAAAAGCTATCAGAATTGGCAGAGGCAGAAACATGCAAAACAACAGAGGCCTAAACTTTAAAAAACCATGATAAATTTATCATGGTTTTTGTTTTGTACATGTTATTTATTATCTATTTTTAGTTTTAGTACCTCTGTTTAAAAATTCATCTGCTTGTTCCCTAGTAATAGCTCCCTCTGCTACTAATTCCTCTAATCTAGCCTGCCTTTCTTCTGGAGTTAAGTTTTTAACTTCCTGTAATGCTTCACTAGCCTTTATCTTAACTAATATTGCATTGGCTCTTTCTCTAGTGATCTTTCCCTCAGCCACTAATTGGTCTAATCTAGCTTCTCTCTGTTCTGGGGTTAAACTTTTAACTTCATTTAATATTTCACCATCTATAATCTTTGCTATCATTTGATCTGCTTTTTCTCTAGTGATCTTTCCTTCTGCCACTAACTGATCTATTTTAACAGTTCTTTCTTCTGGAGTAAGATTTTTTATTTCTTCATAGTAAGATACTTCATTTACTCTACTTAAAATCTCATCAGCTTCCTCTCTAGTAATTCTGCCTTCCGCCACTAAAGATTCTATTCTTTCTTTAATTGAATCCACATTAAATTCCTTTTGTCCCGCTGGTGCTACCTTAGTTACAGGTCTTCTCTGTTGCATTTGAGTACTATCCGCAAATACAGCTACCCCTGATAATAATGTTGCTCCTATCAATAATGTACTGATTAATTTTTTCATGTTTACACAGCTCCTTTTTCCTTCTCCTATTTTTCCATTTTGCCAATCTATGTTATTAATTATAGAATTTAATTGTGATGTTTTTATGTGGTTTCTTTGAAAGTTTGTGGAATTATTTCCATATAAATATTATAGTTTCTAAAAATAGAAAAAACAGAGAGTTAAACCTCTGCTTCATCTAATATGTCACCTTCTTTTTTATATAATTTTTAATATTTGATTAGGGTAAATCAAGCTATCCTTTAGTCCGTTAAGCTCCATGAGTCTTAGAACTGTTAAATTATAATGTCTTGCTATAGACCACAGAGTATCTCCAGCCTTAACTATATAGTTATCAAACATTCTTAATACCCTCTGCCTTACTTTCATTAAAGGAAAGTTTAGTCCAGGACAGCTTGTGCTTTTCAATTCTCCATGGCCTTTTATAGTACTTATACTGTATTTGTCACATAAGCACTGGCATAATCCTATAAGAGCATCTAATTGAATCTTATTTACTTCTTCTAATTGAAAGTTTCCTTGTAAGCATATTCCTAAAGAAACCTTGTTGTAATCTTTGCAATGTGCTCCTATACTATTTTCAGGTCTACCTTTGTGAATTTGTCCATCTTTTCCTATGTAAAAGTGATAGCCAATTCCACTCCATCCATTTTGTTTATGCCATCTATGTACATCCAATACATTAGCACTTGCATGTGCTGCATGATGTATCACTATCATAGAAGGTTTATTTAACTTTTTAAGCTTATTTTTAAAATTTAAATCATGTTCTATAAAGTTCATTTTGCTCACATCCTTTAAATTTATATGATGAGAAATTCTTTAACCAGTTAATCACTTGTTACTATATACAAACAAAATTTTGTTCATGAAAAACGTCTTTAATAAATAGGTAGATAAAAACAGGTAGATTTGACAAAAAATTTTGAAAAATCATTTTATATCTGTTTTTCTCTATGATTTCCATTATGCCTATACCCTTAACTATATTGAGAAGTTATAATCGATTATTTTATTCTCACTATATAAAGAGACATTCTATTCTAAAAAGTAAACCTACCATAAAAAATAGAGGTATTAGTATGTAAATAAAATACTAACACCTCTATTTATGTATATCTTTTCAATTAAATTTTATCTTCCTTTACAACATTATCTCTTGGATAAAACATCATCAACAGTATCATCACTACTACTAAGAATATTCCATTCCCTAAAAATACATTTCTCACTCCAAATGCATCTGATAAATATCCTCCTAATTGATTACCTATTATGCCAGATATTCCGGCTGCACTACTTAGAGATACTAGAGATTGCCCAGAAGCTCTCAGTTCTTTAGGCACATTGTTGTAAATATAATTTATCATTACGTAAGTAAATACTATAAATCCCCAACCATGAAGACCTTGAAGTAATATGGCTATATAAGGGTTAAAGTTAAAACTCATAATTATCCATCTAGCACTAGTAATCACTAGACCACTCATCATAAGTTTGTAAGGTCCCATCTTTTTTAATATATATTTAGACTTTAACAGAAAAGGAATTTCCATAAAAGCCGCCATAAAAAACGCTAATCCCATTAATAAACTATCTTGAGTAAGTTCATTAAAATAAATAGAGAAAAAGGAATTATAAAAAGCTATAGTTATAAAAATCATAGCATTAAAACATAATACTATTCTAATGTTTTTATTTTTTAGCAATAAAGCTATATTACCTTTATTCTTTTTAGTTCCATGCCCTTCTACCTTTGGCAAACTACTTAAAACGCATATGGACAATATAATCATTATTACATAAGCTACAAATACATAATCTAATTTTATAGATGCAATTTTTCCTGCAACAATAGCAAAAACACTAAAACCTAGAGTTCCTCCTAGTCTTATCTTTCCATAATCTAAATTGTTCTTATCTGCTACTTCTAACGTTATGGTATCTCCTAAAAATATTAGTGCACAATTAAAAAAGGCAAATAATCCATAAAGAATATATAAAGAATACTCATTGTCCATTTTACTAAATGTAAACATGGCAATGGCAGAACAAATTAAAATCAATCTAAGTATATTATTTTTACTTTTGCTTTTATCTGTTATGTTAGCCCAAAAAGGCATAGCACCTATTCCTATTATTTGAGCCAATGATAAAAGTATCCCTATCTTTGTTTGAGTGAATCCCTTATTTTTTAAAAATATAGGAATAAACAAATTAAACATAGGAAGACTTCCAAAATACACGAAATAATAAGCGAAAAATCTAACTGCAAGTTTATTCATGAATCGTCCTCCATTTTTTGTTAAAAATCACATTCAGATAATTATAACATATATATACTACCTTAGAACTTTATTTATTAAACAGCTATTTTGAAAATTTTTAGTCTTGCATTAATAAGGTTAAGAGATTAGATTTAAGAGTTAAGAGTTTTAATTATTAAACGCCAAATTCTTAACCCTAAACTCTTAACCATTAAAATTTACGGTATAAATTAAATTCAAAAATGGTTTATATATATCTCTCTACATTCAAGTAACAACTTGTCCTACTTTTCATATTATAAAGTGGAGGTGAACTACTATGACTTCTAAGCTAGCCATACTAGCAGCCATCATCTACGCAATCGTAGAAGCTCTTGAAAAATTCGGATTAAGTCGTAAGTATGCTCATCTATTGGCTATTCCACTAGGAATAGTTGGTGGATTCATATTTTTACGTTACAGTTCAGCAATAGACAATATAATTTATGGCATATTTGCTGGTATTACTGCTGTTGGAACTTGTGATACCCTCTGTAACGTATGTAAAAAAGAAAAAGAAAAATAATTTCAAATGATAAAAGCCCCCTTTAACCTAAAGGGGGCAATTTTTTAGTGAATTCCTCCAACTGGAGTATCATCTGATAATTGATTAGTTATACCTTCCATGGAATTTGTCATATTATTTACTTTTCTTAGTACCTTTTTCATTTTCTTTTTGGCATTAGGATTTTCAACCATTTCAACCGCATTAGTTAAATCACTTTCAACTTGGTTTAATTTATTTAAAGAATCTTCTACATTTTGTCTAGCATTCTTTTCCATAAATATTAATCCTCCTAATTTTTAATTGTTGAAGTATTTTCATTGCCCCAACATTAATTAGTATGGACTTTTTTTCAATTTAAATTCTTCAAAGCTTAGTTTAATTAATCATCATAACTAATATGGTTGCAAAAACTACTGCAAATATTAAAATTGCATACATTAAACTATTTACTCTAAGGTTTATTTTTGCTATTACCTCAGAAACACTATATTTATAATCTTCCATTTCTTCCATAACCTTTTGAGGATTTATTATATTTTTAATTCTTATATTCCTCTCTTTACTTATATCTATATCTATTTCACTTATGGCCTTCATCGTATCTGCCACTAAATGAACACTGCTAACAACCATCTTATCTATAATATGGAATACAAAAGAACTTGCCCTAAAGGCAGTAAATAGTACAGGCTTATATATATCTTCTTCTAAGTTTATCCATCCTAAAGTAGGATTTACATATAATTTATCCTTCAATAAGACCCTATTAATATATGCAAAATATATTGTCAATCCTAATCCTATAGAAATTAGAGAACCCTTTATATTGCCCCAAGTATATATATGAAGATGTATACTTTCTTCCACACCAAAAGCACTTAAAGATCTCTTTAATAGAGGTTCTAATATATGTGGATTAAACCCGATGTATACAATAGTACCTCCTAATATGACCATAGGAACTAAAGATCTTTTCTTAATGTGTTCCTTATACTGGCCATAAAATTCTGGATTTTCCTCCATAAATACAAAGCCAAATATCTTTAATAGATATGCCACAGTAAAAGCACTACTCAAGTAAAAAACTACTTCCAAAATCATAAAGTAGCCATTGTGATAAAGATGAGCACCTTCCGCTAAAGCCTCATGAAGTAAGATCTTACTTATAAAACCATTAAACCCTGGAGTTCCCGTTATGGCTAATAACCCTATCAAAAACATTCCCTTTACTATATTTTTATTTCTACCAAATCCACGTATCTTATTTATACTAAGTTCGTGTAATACCATATATATGATTCCAGCTCCCATAAATAACAACACTTTAAATATGGCATGGTTAAATATATGATATAAAGTCGCATATATAGCCAATCCCTTTTCTTCCAGTATTCCTATAAGACCCATACCTAATATGATATATCCTGCCTGACTCATACTACTATAAGCTAAAATCCTCTTTATATTCCTTTGGAATAGGGCCATAAATCCTCCAAAGAACATGTTTATAGCTCCAAAACCTAACATTATCATAGACAAGATCATATCTGATTCCATAAGCATATTTACAGTTATGATCATACCAAATATACCTGTTTTAATTAAAATACCAGACAATATGGCACTAGCAGGTGTAGGTGCTGCTGGGTGGGCCTTTGGAAGCCAGATGTGCAGTGGATATACACTGGCCTTAGCTCCAAATCCTATTAGTATCAAAGCACTTATTACATATTTTAAATTACCTAACATTTGTAACTTGTGAGGTATTTCCTCTATATTTAAAGTTTCAGCGTAGTCAAATAATAAATATATTCCCATTAATAATACCAATCCTGCTCCTATGGCCATACTAATATAGGATTTTCCTGCATCTAATGAATATTTATCCTGGTCATGGATTATTAGAGCATAAGATGTGAATGACATTATTTCAAAGAAGGTGAATAAATTCACTATATTATTAGATAAAAACATGCCTATAGTACTGCTTAATGTGAGCATAAAAAATGCATAGTATCTATTTCTATTTTTATACTTAATAAGGTATCCCGTTGAATAAAGGGTACATAAAAACCAAACGAAGCTAGTAACCCATACAAATATATACCTAAATGAATCTAACTTTAATTCCAGTCCCGTTCCCATTATATCTGGAATAAATACCTTTATATCAGATGACAATACCTGCCTGTACATGGAGCTTATTATAAGGAGAGTCAAAGCAGTTATTATTACATTGAACAAATCTCTATATTTTTCACTTTTCATACCGATTAAAAAACCTACTCCTGCTCCTATGGCCGGTAGTACTATAAGGCTTAAAATCATTATATTTGTCATAAATCTGCTTTCTCCTTTCTATAATACTTCTGCAACTATACTTTTAACAAAATTTAAAACCACATTAGGAAATAACCCTAAAAATACAATTATTCCAGTCAAAGTTATAATAGGAATTAACATTTTTCTAGATGGATCTAAATTTCTTTCATCCTTATTCTCTTCTATATGGAAGAAGGCTGTAATAACTATAGGTAATATATACATGGCCGTTAAGAATGCACTTAACAATATGATTATAGGAAATATTATCTTATCATCAAGTCCTCCTAAAGCCAAGTACCATTTACTTACAAAAGCATTAGTAGGTGGTATACCTATTAGAGATATGGCTGCTATGGAAAAACACCACATGGTTATGGGCATATTTTTTCCTATGGCCTCAATGTCACCTATATTCTTTTTATGAGTTTTGTAATATATGGCTCCCACACAGAAAAATAGTGTTATTTTTATTACTGCATGGTTTATAAGGTGCATTATAGCCCCCGTTAAAGCCTCTTTATTCAGAAGAACAATACCTAATACCATATATCCAAGTTGACTTATGGTAGAGTAAGCAAGCCTCTTCTTTAAGTTATCCTGATGAAGGGCTAAAAAAGACCCCATTAAAATAGTTAAAACTACTAAAACACTTATATACTTATTTCCATTTATTTCTGCTATAACTTGAGCTCCTACTAGAAAGTAACTTACTCTTATTAAAGCAAATACTCCAGATTTTACAACTGCCACAGCATGAAGTAATGAACTTACTGGGGTTGGAGCAACCATGGCTGCTGGTAGCCAGGAGTGTAGGGGAACCATAGCAGCCTTTACTCCAAATCCTATGAACATGCTCATATATGCTATTAACATTAAAGTCTTATCATAACTTATCCCCATTACCACACCCTTTGGTATAAAGTCTAGATTATTAGTGATACTATAAAGAATCATCATCCCAAGTAGGGCCAATGTGGCTCCTCCAAAGGAATATATAAGATACTTTTTACCACTATATAGGGCATCCTTACTTTCCGCATGAATAACCAGTGGAAAGGTTGATAGGGTCAATAATTCATAAAATATATACATGGTGAATAAATTTCCCGATAGAGCTATACCTACTGTTATTCCCAGAGTAGCTAAAAAGAAAATGAAAAATCTTTTTTCATCCCTTTCATGCTTCATATACTCTATAGAATAACTAGTAGTAAATATCCAAAGGGTAGAAGCTAATATGGAAAACAATATTCCCAGTTTATCAATCTTAAAATATACATCTAAAAAGGAACTCACCTTTACTAAATGAATAGTAAAGGCTTCTCCCTGTATGAATAATTCTATTAATACTGCCAGATTCAATATTACTGTAGTATATAGAAATACATTTCTTTCTTTTTCACTTTTAAACTTCACCTTAGTACCTATGATGGCCATAATCATAGGAAAAACTATGGGAATTAATACAAAATACTTCATATAATCCTCCTAAAAACCTTGACCTATAAAGTCTATTATTTGAATAGAAAAGACTCCAGTTAATATTACGCATATAACCAAGATTCCTATTGGTATTATTTTAGGTTTTCTAAGCTCTTTACTCATGTATGTCTTTCCTTCTAGGTTTTCATGGCCGAAAAATCCATTTATAACTATAGGGAAGTAATAAGCAACATTTAACAAACTACTAAGTAGTATTACACCCATTAAATATATTTTTCCTGACTCTATAGTAGCTATGGCTAATTTCCACTTACTAATAAATCCTGGTAATATGGGTATCCCCACCATGGATAAAGCACATAGAGTAAATAATCCCAGTGTAATAGGCATCTCTCTTCCAATTCCCTTTAAATCCTTCACATACTTAGAACCAGTCTTTTTTATCATGGAACCACCTATTAAAAATAAAGCTGATTTAGTTAAACTATGACCAATCATATGGAATATAGCCATAATAACTCCAAGCTTACTGCCAAGACCAATTCCATAGAATACATATCCCATTTGAGCCACACTAGAGTAGGCTATTACTCTCTTTACTTCCTTTTGGTTTATGGCAAATATGGAACCTGCAATCATTCCTATACTTCCTAAGACCAATAATATGTTTAGTATTCCCATTTCTCTTAAAACCTCAATCTTATATACCTTATATAAAATTTTTATTAAAAATAGTACTGGTGGCTTCAAGACTAAAGCCGATAGAATTGCACTTGAAGGTGATGGAGCTGATGAATGAGCATCTGGTAACCATACATGAAGTGGGAACATGGCACTTTTTACTCCTAAACCTATAGTAAACAAGGAAGCACTTATTACTATTAAGTTTCTATTTGCTCCTTCTAGAGATTGGATGGATTTACCTATAAAATCCATATCAAGATATCCAGATACAGGATAGATAAAGGCAATTCCCATTAATACTAATCCTGAACCTAAACTACTTAAAACTAAATATTTCAAAGTGGCCTTTATATTTTCTTTCTCATCTTTAATTACTATAATCCCACAACCTGCTAAAGTACTTACTTCTAGAAATACAAATCCATTAAATAAATCATTAGTAAATACTATACCAAGGAGTGACCCTACTAGAAGATTCACTAGAGTATAATATAAGTTTACTCTCTTTTTTCCTATTTCCTTTTCAATGGTCATATAGCTATATACCATGACCAAAAGGGCTACTAATGTAAACACTACACACATAATAGCTTCCACATTACCTATATAAAATGAAATTCCCCAAGGAGAATCATAGTGACCTATTCTATATGAAAATCCACCATTATTTAATACATTTATAAAGTTTATAATAGAAAGTATAAAACTTAAACCTAAACTTGTACCTGATAGAACTTTCACTCTCTTATTGTTTTTTATAATGGGCATACAAAATGCTGTAATAAAAAGCAATAATATAATAACAAGGGGGCTACTCCTTATAACATTCATTATTAATCACCTCTCATTTTCATAATCTCATCTAATTCAACTGTTCCATAGGCTTTATATAGCCTTACCGTCAATGCTAATAAAAATGCCGTCACACTTACTGCCACTACGATTCCTGTAAGCATAAGTGCACTTGGTACTGGGTCTATATACCCTGCAGCTGTGCCTCTTATTATGGGGGCATCCTTTCCGTGTACATATCCCTTAGCTATAAAAAACAGAAAAATGGCCGTATCCATTATATTCATTCCTATTATTTTTTTTATTATGTTGTTATGAAGTAACAACATGGTAAATCCTATTCCAAATAATATTATTGAACCCGTTTCATAATAATTTGTAGTTAAACTCTTCATGTTCATATTTCTCCTTCATTAAAAAGTGAAAATAAAAAATATACTGTTATAGCCACTATAATTCCAACTGCTATATTAAGGGGCAATATGGCTCCTGCACTGAGTATATTACCTACTTTACCTAAAGGAATTACAGGTAGATGAAAAGAATCTCCTATAAAATAGTATCCCTTTAATAACCCATAAAAAACTAAGGATAAACACATGGACTTCATAAGCTTTTCATAGGGTAGTTTAGAATTAACTTCTTTTTTATCATTTACTAATCTATAAAGTATAAAACTAGCTCCGATTATAGTCCCTCCTGAAAATCCCCCTCCAGGAGATAGGTGACCAAACAATATTACATAAATTCCAAAGACTTGTATTAAGGGAATTAGAAACCTTAGAATCTCTCTTAAAATAATACTATCCATCTAACTCTTCATCTCCCTTTTTTAAAAGTAACATTACACATATAATTCCTGTGAAAAGTACTGTAGCTTCTGCAAAGGTGTCAAAGGCCCTATAATCTAATATAATACCCGTTACTATGTTAGTTGAACCTGTATCCTTTAATCCGTCCTTTATATATTTGTTTGCTAAAGGCCTGTCTTTTAAAATATTTTCATCACCAAACTGAGGCAAACTAGTTATTCCTATAAGCAATACACCTATTATTGTAAGGGTACAGATTATGGCTATGATTTTTCTCATTTTTTAACACCCCTTATCTGTTTTAGGGTAATTACGAATAGTAAAGTAGTTATCCCTGCGCCTACAGCAGCTTCTGTTATGGCTAAATCTGGCGCATTGAGTTGTTGCCACAGTATGGCCATTACTAATGAATAAACCATAAAAACAATGACTGTTGATAGTAAATTTTTTATAACAGATGCGGATATGGCCGATACGATTAAAAATATCATCATAATAATACTAAATGTCTTCATGATTATTTACTTCCCCACTTTTCATACTAGCCTTTCCTATTAAATGGGTTGCCGTAGGATTTGTCACCCAAATAAATACTATTACTAGCAAAATTTTTAAAGATACAAAACTTATACCACTATATATAACTAGTGCTAACAAACATAGTACAGCCCCTAATGTATCACATTTGGCAGCACTATGTATTCTCGTTTGTAGATCTGGAAACCTTAGTATCCCAATAGTTCCTACGGAAAAGAAAAATAATCCTCCCAATAGAAACAATGTTATAAAAACCATCTTCATGATTTTCTACCTCCAATCTCCCGCAATGACAGTAGTAGCTACAAAGCTTATCAATGCATAAACTAATACCACATCTATAAAATAAGTTTCACGCAATACGAAAGATATTATAGATATTAAAACTATAGTTTTAGTTCCTATTACGTTTATTACTACTAATCTATCTAATTTAGTAGGACCTATAAAGGCTCTTATCATGCATATCATAATAGTTATACTAAGGACTATTATAGATACAATAAAAATACTATTTGTCATAATCAATCTCCTCAATCTTTAATAGTATTTGTTCAAACTTAGAATCTTTTAAACCAAGACTATCCTCTTCTCTCAAACAATGTACTGTCAGTATATTGCCTTCTAAGTCCATAGTTAAAGTTCCAGGAGTTAACGTTATGGAATTTGCTAAAATACTTTGATAAATTTTAGACATTAATTTTGTTTCATACTTTACTATTTTAGGGCATATATTCATCTTTGGACTAAGAACTATTTTAGCTACCTGAATATTCGCTATGACTATTTCCTTAAGTAAAACTGCTCCATATAGAATAAAATATAGGATTTTTTTCACTGTTAATGTTTTTGGTTTATCTATAGTTTCCTTTTCCTTTTTATTGAAAATACTTATGGACAAACTAACAATCAGTCCTATAATTAAAACCTCCATGTTAAATTTTTCAGCAAGTATAATAAAAAATAAAATAAAAACTATAATGGGTTTTATAAAATTATTCATTTTTCCTCCCAAATCAATTCTTTTATTTACATACATACTATATGCAATAATCGAGCCAACACTTAGATATTTTTTTAACATCGCTTTCTATGATAGCGTTTTCAATATAAATATGTTTTTTAAAATAACAAAACAGAATGTTTCACAACACCCTGTTTCACTCATTTGTATCATTTTGACACACTGCCGCTTGTATACACCTGTTTCATTTTGGTACATGTGTATCATTTTAACACACTTTTAATTGAATACTTATCCATTTTCCTGTATAAAGTACTTCTTCCTATGCCTAGTATCTTAGCCGCTAGAGCTAAATTATTTTTTGTCATTTTTACAGTCTTAATTATGGCCATTTTTTCTACATCCTCAAGGGAATATAATTTTTCATCCATTTCTATGTCTGGTAACAGGGCCTTCTCTAATATATGATTAGGCAAATTTTTTTTTGTTATATATTCCCCATCTGGTATCATATTTATTACTAATTGAATAATATTTTGCAATTCACGTACATTTCCTGGCCAAGAGTAATTTTTCAAACCCTTATAAAAGCTTTTATCTATTCCCTTAATAGTTTTGTTCATATTCTTTGTGAACTTATTTATAAAGTAATGGGCAAAAATACTTACATCTTCTTTTCTTTCCCTAAGGGCAGGAATAGATACGGGCATTACATTTAACCTATAGAACAAATCTTCTCTAAAGTTACCCCTTTCAACTTCCTTTTCTAGATTCTTATGAGTTGCTGCTATAACTCTAACATCTATAGGAATTACTTCATGGCCTCCAATCCTAACTATCTGTTTAGTTTCTAACACTCTAAGTAAACTCACCTGGGCATCTAGGGGCATATCTCCTATCTCATCTAAAAATATAGTTCCTCCATCTGCAAGCTCAAATTTACCATGGTGTCCTCCTCTTCTAGCTCCAGTAAAGGCTCCTTCCACATATCCAAAGAGTTCACTAGCAACTAAATCTCTAGGTATAGCACCACAATTTAATACTACAAAGGGTTTGCCATTTCTTGCTCCTCCATTATGTATGGCCTGAGCAAACATCTCTTTTCCTACTCCACTTTCACCTAACAATAGGGTTGTTGTATTTGTAGTAGCTGCCATAGAAGCTATCTTTTTAGCACTTTGGATATTCATGCTTTCACCTAATATATCATCAAAGGTAAATCTAGCTTGAGCCCCTACTATTTTATTAACTAATTTATGTACTATTTTTTCCTGTTTAAAAGTTATCACTACACCTTCTAGTTCATTTGAAGCCAAAACTTTTATAGGGGTTAAGTCTACTATACAAGGATCTGCCCTCCCCTTTTCTGTTTTAAAATAAATTTCTTCTTCTTCCATTTTTTTACCACTACTCATAAATTCTTTTACTCTTTTGTAATCCTTTTTATATAATATGCTTTTAATATTTTTCCCAATAATATTTTCTTCCTTCAGCTTTAAAAATCTTCTTGCAAATAAATTTATATCCATAACAATGCCTTCATTGTCTGTACATATAAGACCTTCTGATATGGATTCCATAATAGCATGAAAATGTTTATTAGCTAAGTCTAATTGTTTATTACTTTTTTCTAACTTCAATTCATTTTCAATAGCTTCAGAAGCTGCTATTAACATACCTAAAGTATGAGGATGTACTTCACTACTAGCCCCTGTTATGCTTAATACTCCCATTAAATTGTTATCTTCATCCCTTATGGGACAAGCAGATGAAGTCCAATTATGATATATTTTACAATAATGTTCTTCTCCCACAACTTGTATAGGTTCTCCTATAATAAGGGCTAATCCAATAGCATTAGTTCCTATACTTTCCTCTTTCACATTACAACCTTTATACAGGTTCAATTCTCCATATTTTTCAACTAGGCTACTGTCTCCTAAAAAATCTAGTACATATCCGTCCTTATCTGTAAGTCTTATTATAAGGTTAGAACTTCCCACAATCTTATTCAAACTATCCATAAAGGGTTTTGCCCTTTTTGTAAGATTAGTACAACGTTGATACCTTTGATGAAGTTCTTTATTAGTAAGACTTATCTTTATTTTATCTACAAAAGGGTCTATTCCATAGTTTTTACTTCTAATCCATGAATTATATATTCTTTTTCTAACAGAGCCCTTTTTCACATATCCCTTTTCCATAAATTCAGTCCAAGGGCCCTTAAAACTTTTATTTGTGGATACGAGCATTTCCTTGTCCAATCAGAACACCTCCCACTATTTACCTAAAGAAAATGGTCAGCAATTTACTGACCATTTTTCACTTCTTCATCTAATACGGACATGGCATTTTTGTATAGTCCTTCTCTAGACTTTTCAATATCTTCATTTATTATCCTATTACTTTTGTTTAAAATATTCACATATTGGCCTAACATGTCTCCTATACTTGTATCCTGGTATTTTGTAGCTATTTTTTCATAACTATTATATGGATCCTCTAGTATAATAGACTGGTCGTTATCTATACGTGTATTCTCAAGCCCCCATATATATACTTGCAGATAAGCTAAGTATAGGCTTGTACATTGCTTTTTAAGTAGAGAGTTTGGATATTTCTCTAAATAAGTTTCAGTTTGAACTAATCTTTCTCCTAATTCATCCCAACTTATATTTAAAGCCGAATCTTTACTCATAACTTTCGCCGATTCTCTTCCCATTAATTTTAAATAGTCTTTTATTTCATCAGAAACATAAGGACCATATTTTTTTAAATAGTCATAGTCCACAACAGGATAATAACTGCCCTCAAATCTAACTAACTTATATCTACCATTAACTATTTCTCTCAAAAGTCCCCTAATCCTTCTATTAGATATATGATGAATTTCACTTTCATGAAATTCATTTGGAAAAATATTTTCTAAAGTTTCCTGAGTTTTATCTTTAAATAATTTTTCCATATATACGTCTCCATAATGGGACAGATAGTTAAACAAGTCTATCATTACTTCATCTGCATTTTCTTCCGATAAATAATCCATATTATCATCAATAAATAAGATTATTTCTTCAGGTTTACTTTCCTTCTCAATAAGATGATTATATTGAGCCATTATTTTATCTGATTCCATATTTACTACTTCTACCACTGCACTTTCTTCCATTGACGTTTCCGTACTTGAACACCCTGTAAAAATCATAACTGTAGCTAAAATAGGCACAATAACTTTTTTCATCCTTCACGCTCCCCACACTATTATATATTATAAGTATATCAAACATGTATGCATTTACAAACACAGTATCTTGAACTAGTTTTTGTAATAAATTACATTTATATCCATATGATCGTGCAATAAAAAAGGGATGATTAATAATTAATTATTAATCATCCCTTATACTAAAGTCTAACCTATTCCCCCATATAAAATACCCAATACTAATACTGCTGTTGCAGTAAATACAAATATATATTTAGCTAATATTTCCCAACCTTTTACCATCTTTATCTTAGCGCCCATATTAACTTCATTTCTAGCTCTATCTATTCCATAAATCCAGAAAAATGCTATGGCTCCTAAAAGGGCACTGAATGGTAATAAATATATGGTAACCACATCGGCAAACTTACCAAACCACTCCATGTTCGTACTTAAAAGTCCAGCAGCAATACTTCCTATGAATGCTGTTAACATTGCACTACTTGTCCTTTTAATTCCGAATTTATCCATGAAGGCTTCCACAGCAACTTCCATGAGCACTATTTCTGTGGATATGGCTGCAAATACCAGACATAGGAAAAATAGTATTCCAAATACATATCCTCCACCCATCATATTAAATACCCTTGGCATAGTTATAAACAATAATTGGGGTCCTGCTCCTGGGTCCAAATCAAAGGCAAATGCTGCAGGTATTATGATAAATGCTGCCATTAGAGCTGCCAATGTATCAAATAGAGCCGTACTAAATGCTGATGAAGGTATGTCCATGTCCTTTGGTAGATAACTTCCTAATACAACCATTCCTGCTCCTCCTAATGAAACAGTAAAAAAGGCTTGTCCTAATGCCATTACCCAAGTATCTATTCTTAAGAGATAAGACCAATCGGGTAATAATAAATATTTAACACCTTCCATAGACCCCTTTAATAATAAAGTATTTATCATAAGCATAATAAAAATGCCAAATAGAGCAGGCATTATTACTTTATTTACTTTTTCAATTCCACTCTTTACTCCTAAAGTAACTATGCATAATGTTATAAGTATAGCACCTATAGTCCAACCTACACTTTCCGTATGACCTGCAAAATTTTCAAAGGCTGTATTTATGTCCATAGTCGGGAACTCGTTTTTAAGCGCAAACACAAAAAATCTCAATACCCATCCTACAACTACGGAGTAGAATATAAATACACCCGTTTGAGCTACTACAGGTATGGTTCCTATTAATGTTCCTCCAGAAAGTTTTTTTTCTTTAAATACTTTCTCAAAGGCTCCTATGGCCCCCCTTTGTTGAGATCTTCCAAAGGCAAACTCCCCCATAAGGCCTGTAGTTCCTAGTACAAATACAAATAATAGGTATGGTATTAAAAATGCTGCTCCTCCAAATTGCCCCAATCTCCAGGGGAACATCCATATGTTTCCTAGTCCGATGGCAGATCCTATACAAGCTAATACAAATCCTAATTTTGAACTCCAAGTTTCTCTAGAATTATTTTGCTCCATATTATCACCGCCTTAAAAATAATAAAACCCTCCTAGATGGTGGACTTATATTATTAAGAAATTTTAACAGCAATATAGAAATGGTTGTTAAATAACCATTCCAATAAAAAGCTATACCTTAATAATATAAGCCCTCCGTAGGAGGGCATAGTAATGTTCTAATAAATTTAATTACTATAATTTTGTCCTACTATTCTGCCATCTTACTTTTAAAAAACAATTTAATCTACCATACTATCTTAAAATAATATACTACCTTATTCAGTATAAGTTAAGATGAGCAGAGTTGTCAAACTACACTTTAAAAAACTTAGTTGTTTTCTATTATAGCTATACTAAAAGAAAAAAACAGGTCCCTTTGGACCTGATTTTAATGAAGTTTATTTTTATCAAATTTGTTTTCCCATTTATTTATAAATACATGCTCAGAAATTTCAGTCTTACTATCTTGTTTTTCATGTTCATTTACTTCTCCTATAGGAGTCACTCCTATAACCTTATATTCATTAGGTATATTTAAAATACTTTTTACTTTTGTCTCATCAATTGCACCTATCCAACAAGTACCATACCCCTCATTAGTAGCTGCCAAAATAAGATGTTCCATGGCAATTGCTCCATCTACTAAATAGTATTCTTTATCTCCAATTCTTCCAGAAACATTTGGATTTCCCACTACAACTGCCATCATAGGAGCTTCTTCCAAAGCATTTCCTGCATTATCCCCATCATTCATGACAGCCTTAGCTAATTTCTCTTTTTCTAATTTTTCATTTACTAAAATAATTTTGTAAGAACTTTGATTTTTCCAAGAAGGAGACTTCATGGTAGCTTCCATTATCCTTCCCATCTTCTTTTCACATATGGGCGTATCTTTAAAACTTTTCTCACTACTTCTTTTATTTATTACGTCATAAAAATTCAATTAAATCACACTCCTTACAAATTATTATGTTCATTTTTCTTTGTTAAATGTAAGGATTTTTTTAATTTTTTACTTTATGAAAAATTAGAATACCCCTCAAACTACGTATAAGTAAAAAACGAGGGGGTGTGGGGGAAGAATTCCCCTGCCTCTTTAAAGGAGGGTGCTCAGCAACTTTAGTTGCGTCGAAGGGAACCATAGGGTTCCATAGCGAAGCATACGAAGTATGCCTATTTTATTCTAATAATTCATAACTACTCATAAGTATAGGCATTTTTAAATTTTCTAAAACTAATTCCAGTAAAACACCTTCCCTTTCCTTATAATCAAAACCATAACTAGCCTTAATACAAGAACTTATAAACTGTACTCCACGGTCTAAAGCCATTGGTAAACTGTCTCCTTGTAACAAACTTCCTATAACTACACTAGTAAAAGAATCTCCAGTTCCAGGGTAATGGGCCGGTATGTATTCACAACTTACTTTCCAAAATCTATTAAATTTTTTATCATAGGCAACTACGCTAGTCCTTTTATCTTTATCTGGAACACTAGTTATTATGACTATGTTAGGACCCATCTGAGCCAATCTCACAAGATACTCCTTTATATTTTTAGCATCAGGTTCTCTCCCTGCCTCTTCTCCAAGTAGATACATTACCTCCGTAAAATTAGGAGTTATTATATCTGCTTTTTTTATTAGCATTCTCATATTAGTTACCATTTCATCATCCATAGTATCATATAGTTCCCCATTATCGCCCATAACAGGATCTACCACTACTAGATTGTCTTCTCTTTTAAACGTATCTATACATTTAGATACTATATGTACTTGTTTAGGAGATCCTAAAAAGCCACTATATATACAATCAAAATTTATCCCCAATTCTTTCCAATGTTCTATAGTAGGTTCCATAGTATCTGTTAAATCTATAAAATTATATCCTTCAAATCCTCCCGTATGGGTAGATAAAACAGCCGTAGGCAATGCACAGACTTGCACTTTCATAGTAGATAGTATGGGTACTATAACAGATAAGGATGCTCTTCCAAATCCTGATAAATCATGTATTGCCGCTACTCTTTTTACTAAATGCTTCATATTTTTCCCCCTCTTTTTAGGAATTATCCTATAAACGCTTATTTACAATTCTATTATAAACTATTTTAAACTTATATATAGATTTATCACATATAAACTTGATTTATACAAAATGTTTTTTTGTTAACCTAAGACTTTATTATATTTGGTTTAGGGATTAGAGTTAAGGGTTAAGAGTTTAAAAACAAACAAAAACCCTAAACCATAAACTCTAAACTTTATGAAAACTTTAGTATGTTATTCCGTAAAATTAAATGTATAAATCAAGCTTTGAGTTGACAAATCTATATAGATTTTTAACAATAATTTTTCCAGACTTTTCAAATGACCAATTCAATCTTATAATAATTATTAGGATAACAACTTAAGGAGGTATTTAAATGAATTTTCCTGATGTATTAAGGGATGGACGATTAAACTTAAGGGGCAGCTGTAGTGTCTGTAGAGTATGTGATGGTACTGTTTGCAGTGGTGAAGTACCTGGAATGGGAGGAAAGGGTACTGGCAGTTCCTTTAAGGCTAACGTATTATCTCTGAATAAATATAAAGTAAACATGAGGACTATCCATGATGTTAAAGATCCAGATACATCTATACACTTATTTGGAAAAACATTAGATATTCCCGTATTTGCTGCCCCTGTTTCAGGAACAACTTTAAACATGGGAGGTAAATTCACTGAGGAAGAGTATATATCATGGGTTATAAAAGGTTGTTTAGATGGTGGTATATATCCTATGGTAGGTGACACGGCTGTAGATTCATTCTTAATTAAAAACCTAGAAGCTTTAAAGAAATTTGACGGACAAGGAATCGCCATAATAAAGCCATGGGAAAATAAAAATGTCATAGAAAAAATTAGAAAAGCAGAAAAGGCAGGTGCCTTTGCAGTAGGTATGGATATTGATGCCTGTGGTCTAATAACATTAGCTCTACATGGAAAACCTGTAATGCCAAAAACAGTAGAAGAAATAAAAGAAATCGTAGATAGTACTAATTTGCCTTTCATATTAAAGGGAATTATGACTGTAGACGAAGCAAAACTCGCTGTAGAAACAGGAGCAGATGCAATAGTAGTATCTAACCATGGAGGAAGGGTTCTAGATCATACTCCTGGTGTGGCAGATGTTCTTCCTGCCATAGCAAAGGCTGTAAAGGGAAAAATAACAATCCTTGCTGATGGGGGAATTAGAAATGGAATTGATGTAATTAAAATGATTGCCCTAGGTGCCGATGCCGTATTAATTGGTAGACCTTTTGTTATGACTTCCTTCGGGGGACAAGATGAAGGTGTAAAAATCTATTTAGATAGATTAAAATCAGATATTAAATCAGCTATGGTTCTTACTGGATGTAAATCTATTGAGGATATTGACGATAGAGTATTGTATAAGGGTTAAAACTATAATAGTAAATAAACATGTATTTCTAATATAGGGCTACAGAAAAATAGTCTAGTAGCCCTTCTTAGATACAATTATTTTTAGTTGAAAATATAAAATAATAATAGTTAAAGTTTAATGTTGGCAAGATCAAATGTAGCAAATAGTACAGCAAAAAATTCAATAATTCTTTTATTTTATGTAAATATATATTGTAATTTACATTTTTTTTCAATATAATATTTTATAACAATCAAGTTACATACTATCCTCTTTTGAAAATTTCATTAACTCCATATTTATTTTTCTCTCAGTTCTAAATACATAATCATTCCATATAATTAAATACATATATAATTTCATTTTTTAACACTTCATAACATTTCAATTCAAAATACCATCTTAAAATTTCAATCTAATTCTTATCTTGTGACAAAATAACTTCTCCACCATTTTTATAACAATCTATAATTCATATTTTACTATTAAGTAAATGTATTTTTAGAATACAAAATTAAATGACTATGTAAAAAGCATAAAGATATTGAGCCAAGATTAGATATACTCTCAAAAACTAACTAATAGGTTGTTTTTATTTTCTTAACAGTAAATAGAAAATGAACCTCACTAAACTCATACAAAATTTATCAAAATAATGTAATTTGATTGTAGTGAAAAGAGATTCATAACCTTAGCTGTAAACAAATATATTTTGTGTTAAATGTTCATACCTATTTCAAAATGCTCCAAGCTTTTACCTATATAATATTGCTAAAAGGAGTGGTTCAATGAATAAGGAAAAACAAAAAGTTAATGGGATTATTAATGAGATAATAAACTTTTTACTTGAACATAATGCTACAGAGATACGAATAGAACTTTCTGAGACTGGCAATTATATAAACATTCAAATTGACAGTAATTTATTTATAAAAGATGAAAAAATTATAAAGGACTTAAAGAATAAGCTTAATGTAGATAGACTTCAAGAAATAGAAGAATATTATTGGGAGTTAATAGGTTATAAACATAATCCTAATAATTTATATCTAGTAGGTATGATGATAGATAAGTTTCATATTGATTACAAACCTTTTATAGGACTTAAAATTATTTTATATAGGGCAAAGGAAACAAATAAACCAAATGAGAAAGATAAAGGTGAAATGAGATAAGGAGGATCATATGAAAAAAATGAAACAGAATTTCAAGTTATTTTTAATACAATTCTTGTTTTGGATGTTCCTTACCCTAGATTTTACCCCCCTAAACTTTATTATAGGAATAGTGTTCTCCTCCATTGTCACTAAGGCATCATATGGAGTATTATATGATAACAATGGCTATAAATTTGATTTTCCAAGAATATCAACTTTCATTAACTATATTTTAAAATTAATAGTTGAGATTTATAAATCTTCATTTAGTTATATTTTAAGGATCATTAAGAAGGATTGTGAACCAATTATTGTAGAAGTTGACTTAGAGGTTAAAGATCCGCTTATTATAACAATTATTTCA
>NZ_NIBG01000030.1 GCF_002270055.1 Anaeromicrobium sediminis
TTAAAAATAATAGATGGTTATAAAAAAATTCCTAGTATATAAGATATATTTATCTCTACATACTAGGAATTTACTTACTTTATAGTGGTTAACTTGATTTACAAACTCAGATAGTTTTATTCATCTGCACTTTCTAGCATTTCATTAACATAAGTAGGTAGAGCAAAACAACCTACATGTAAATCTGTGTTATAATACTTGGTTTTTAATTCTAGACTATTCCACTGCTCCACTTTTATATCCTTAATAGGGTCAAATTTTTTAGAAGCGAATCCAAATAACCAGTGACCAGATGGATAGGTTGGCATATGGAATTGATAAACTTTGCTTATTGGAAATAGTCTCTTTATTTTTCTATGGGCACGTTTCATTTCATGTGCATCTCTTTCATAATAGGGACTTTCATGTTGATTAACTAATATGCCCTCTTCTGATAGGGCTTTTGAGCAATTATTATAAAATTCTTCAGTAAATAATCCTTCACCTGGTCCTATAGGATCAGTTGAGTCAACTATTATTAAATCATAAATATTATCCGTATTTTTAACAAATGCTAAGCCATCTTCAAAATACAAATTGACCCTTTCATCTTGTAATTTTGATGAAGTTATAGGTAGATACTTTTCACAAGCCCTCACAACTTGTTCATCTATTTCAACCATATCTATTTGCTCAATAGTATTGTATCTAGTAAGTTCTCTTACTGTACCACCATCTCCTCCACCAATTACTAATACTTTCTTAATATTTGGATTAGTAGCCATAGGTACATGAACAATCATATCATGATATATAAATTCATCCTTTTCATTTACCATCATTAGTCCATCTAAGGTGAAAAATGTACCAAATTCTTCCGATTCAAAGAAATCTATTTTCTGAAATTCACTTTCCTCTGAATAAAGTTGTTCCTTTACTTTTATTGAAAATTTAGCATTCTCAGTATGTTCTTCTGTATACCATAATTCCATTTTTATTTCCTCCTATATTCCTAATACTTTAATCCACTTTATTTCAGGGTCTTCCGTTCCTGTTAATATGCTTCCCTTTTCTTTTAGATGTATAATATATTTGATCATTTCATCATCAATTCTTTCTCCTGGTGACACTATAGGTATCCCAGGTGGATAAGCCATTATTGATTCACCGCTTATCTCCCCTGTACTATCTTCAAGTTTTATTCTTTTTTTATTTGAATAAAAAGCATCCCTAGGAGAGACTATAACGGAAGGATTTCTAAAGTTCAATTTTATAGGTGCTTTCTTTTCTTTTTTGTATTTACGACTAATATCCTTTAATGCACCTATGAGTTTATCTATATTCTCTTTAGTATCTCCAACACTTATTATTGCCAATATATTGTTTGAGTCACCAAATTCTACCTGTATGTTATATTCATCTCTTAGAATATCATATACTTCTATTCCTGTTAATCCTATATTTGTAGTATTTATAGAAAGTTTAGTTTCATCAAAATCATAAACTGAATTTTTATCTATTAATTCCTTACCAAATGCATAATAACCTTCTATTTTATTAGTTTCATTCCTTGCATATATGCTTAATTCTCTCACCTTATTAAAAATTTCTTTTCCTTCAGTAGCTAACATTTTCCTCGTTATATCTAAGGAAGTCATTAATAAATAAGAAGCAGAAGTAGATTGTGTTAGATTTAATGTGGTTTTAATAGTTCCTTTATCCACCAGACCATTATTACTTAATAAAACTGAACTCTGAGTTAAAGATCCTCCAGTTTTATGTAGACTAACAGATGATATATCTGCTCCTAACTTCATAGCACCATCTGGAAAATTATCATTAAAGTAAAAGTGAGTTCCATGGGCTTCATCAACTATAGTAACTAATCCATGACTTTTTGCAAGTTCTAGTATTTTTTTAAGATCAGAAACAATACCATAGTAAGTTGGATTTATTACAAATAGTGCCTTAGCATCTGAGTTTTCTTCTATTGCTTTTTTATAACTTTCTACAGATACACCTAAAGATATACCTATATGGTCATCAATTTCTGGTTGAACGTAAATGGGATGTGCTCCACTTAGAATTAATGCATTAATTGCTGATTTATGAACATTTCTTGGAATAATAATTTTATCCCCTTGATGACAAACACTCATAATCATAGCCTGAACTCCAGCAGAAGTTCCATTTACTAAAAAAAATGAATTATCACTAGAAAAGGCTTCAGCCATTAATTCTTCAGATTCTTTTATAACTCCTATGGGATTTCCAATATTGTCTAAAGGTTTCATAGAATTAACATCTACGCTTAAAGTTTTTTCACCTAAAAATTCAACTAACTCTTTATTACCTCTTCCTTGTTTATGACCAGGTACATCAAATGGAATTACTTTTTTTTTACTATATTCTAATATTGCTGTATATAATGGAGTTTCATATTGATTTTTTTTCATTCATCGTCCCACCTTTAGAAATAAGAATAGTAAACAATATAACCTTTATTTAGTAAGGTTTATACCATAAAAGATCTCTGTCATCTCCCTATTAAGTCTTTCAACTATTTCATTCTTATTCTTAATTGATAATTGTGACTCTGATTTTTCGAATAAATAATTATCAAGATCAATATCTTTAACCTTCATTTTCGTATGGAATATATTTGATTGGTAAATGTTCATATCTATTAAACTATATCTCTCTATAGTTTCATCCTTAATATAATCTTGTATAGAATTTATTGAATGGTCTATAAAATGCTTTTCACCATCTATATCCCTTGTAAAGCCTCTTACCCTATAGTCTATAGTTATAATATCTGAATCAAAACTTCCTATTAGATAATTTAAAGCGTTAAGAGGTGATATGGTGCCACAAGTTGACACATCAATATCTACCCTAAAAGTACTTATATTATTTTCAGGATGACTTTCAGGATAAGTATGTACTGTTACATGACTTTTATCTAAATGCCCAACAATATTCTCTCTCATAGGAGTTATTATTCCTTTGTTGCAAGATGGGTCTAATACGTAAACAGGTACTTCCTCTTCAGATATTAGAAGAGTTACGCTAGCTCCTTGGGGATCATAATCTTGTTTTGCAACATTTAAAACAGATGCTCCTATAGTATTGGTAACATCCGTTAATATTTTAGTTAGTCTTTCTGAATTATACTGTTCATCTATGTATTCAATATATCTTTTTCTATCTTCTTCAGTTTCTGTATAACAAATATCATAAATATTGAAACTAAGAGACTTTGTTAAATTATTAAATCCATATAGATTTAGCTTATTATTTTTCAGTTTCGGCAATATAGTCCCTCTTTTCTTTTTAAAATCAGTTCTTTAATATTAGCAAATTAATTATATCTATTTCTCTAAAATGTCAATTATATATATTATGTGTTTTATTAATCAAATGATACAATATGACTTTAAAAACAAAATACAGAATACTTGCAATTAAATATGGGCTTAGGTTATCTCTATAGATACCTAGGCCCAATATTTGTATAAAATCATTATTATTAATCAATACGAACTTCATTAGATGGTCCACCACTCAAATAATTCCGAACATTATCAATGCATATATTTGTTTTAATCTCTGTTGCCTCTATAGTATTAAATCCCATATGAGGAGTTACTACCACATTATCTAATTTCAGTAAATCTTCACCACTTTCTATGCTTAAGTTAATCTCATCTAAGCCTGCTCCAAAAACATTTCTACTTTTTAAAGTTTCATACAGATCATTCTGATTGACTATTTCAGCTCGAGCTGTATTGATGAAAATGGCATTCTTTTTCATCTTAGCAAAATCCTTCTCTGTAATGAAGTTATGAGTTGACGGTAGTAATGGCATATGAACAGTAACAATATCACTTTCCCTAAAGATTTCATCACAAGATGTATATTTCACATTACATTTCCTAACAATCTCATCCTTAGGACTAGGGTCATAAGCAATAATTTTCATGTTAAATCCATTTGCAATCTCCGCTACTCTGCATCCAATTGCCCCTGTTCCAATGATTCCAATGGTTTTATTAGACATCTCCATTCCTTGAAATAATCCCCAATTATAGGCTTTTGATTCTTTAACATTACGATCAGCCTGAGGAACCTTTCTCATAACAGATAACATTAGGCTTATAGCTAATTCTGCAACAGCATTTTTAGCGTATCCTGGCACATTTGTTACAGTAACCCCTCTTTTATTAGCTTCTCCTATATCCACATAGTCATAACCTGTGGCCCAAAGGGAAATCATCTTTAGATTTGGTAATCTATCTAGGGTACTAGATGAGAAATGAGTCCATCCACTTACAATAATATGAGCATCTTTTCCTCGATTCAGAGTCTCTTCTTGGTTTTTAGGTGTTCCTGAATATATGTTTAAGTCTCCTAAGCTTTTTAGTTGATCTATTTGACTCTCATTCATCAAAACATCATCTATAACTACAATCTTCATAAACGATCCCCCTGATTCTATTCTCTTATGTGATTCATATATACTATTTTAATACCTTAAATTAATTAACTTAGCCATTATTTCATTTCCCTTTGAAGTTAGATGAAGTCCATCACTATAATAATCTGATCTATCATCTTCTCCCATATATTTATTAAAACCTTCATAAAAATCTATTACTTCTACATTAAACTTTTTAGCAAATCCCAGTATCCACTTTCTATACAAAATTAATTTTTCATTTACTTCATAAAAATCTGTAGTACTAGACCATTGAATTGGTGCTAGTTGTGGATCTGTTTTTATGGGTATGCCTACAATTGGAACTATATTGTTTTCATTA
This sequence comes from Anaeromicrobium sediminis, assembly GCF_002270055.1. NCBI lineage: Bacteria > Bacillati > Bacillota > Clostridia > Peptostreptococcales > Thermotaleaceae > Anaeromicrobium > Anaeromicrobium sediminis. The sequence continues at coordinate 4,803 of NZ_NIBG01000030.1, forward strand.
GCCATATGTACCATATTAGATATATTCTCTTGGATTTCATCTAAATCTATACCCATCATAATATCATTTACTCCGCCTAATATGATTACATGGCTTGGCTTTTCCTTTATAACATGCCTATCAAATCTTAGACACATACCTTCTGTAGTGTCTCCGTTTATCCCTCTATTTACTATATGTACATTATATTTCATAGATAAAAGATATGGCCATGCTTCTCTTTGTCTTACACCATATCCATAGGTGATACTATCTCCAATACAAACTATCTTCATTTATTCCTCCTAAATGTTCTTATAATACTCTTCCTTTGTTAGATTATGGTATAATGTGGTTACTTTTTTATTATCTAATAATTTTAATTCTTCCTTACGCTTGAATATATATTTAAATGGAGATTTTTCAATAACTCTCTTTGACCTCATATTATAATCATAATGGGCACACCAAATCAATTCTAAATTCATTTCCTCAAAACCATGTTTAATTAAAGCATTAGTGGCTTCTGGTACATATCCATTTCCCCAATACTTAGGATTTAGTACGTATCCAATTTCCCTTTGTTTTAAATCTTTCAGTTTTTCATCTGGGGTCCTTCTATGTATTCCAATACTTCCTATAACCTTATTTTCATCCTTTAACTCTATGGCATATACTTCGTCACTTTCTATAAACATTTTTATTATTTCTTTACTTTCTTCTTGGTCTTTATGTGGCTTCCATCCTGCATTAGGACCAACCAAATCACTCTTTGCATATTCAAATAAATCATCCACATCTTCATATGTCCATTTTCTTAAAATTAACCTCTCTGTTTCTAATATACTCATTTTATCCCCTACCTCTTTCTTAATACATTTGCTTCTTTTTTGTTGAATATATTATACCATCTAATTCAACTACAATTCATTTTTCCCTAGTCTTTTTGTTAATAACCAACTTACTTTGTCAAAAGAAATTTTTGGAAATCAATTAACTCCTATACCAGCAAATGTCCCCTTTCCCTTGCGATTCAAGGGAGAGGGGTTTGGTATTTATATCTGTTTATTGGGATGGAAATATGTGTACCTTGTAATCTTAGTAGGATTTATATAAAATGTTATATATGAAAAATTTAATTTAGAATGAGGTGAGAGTTGTGAAAGGTATAATGAAAAAAATTGCAATTATATTAGTCCTAATCATGGCATTCGGTACAGTTGCATTTGCAGCTCAGCCAGAGCTATATAATAACATTAAAGAACGTATTTTATCTATAAAAGATGAATTTATAAAAAAAGATTCCCAATTAGTTTCTAGCGGAGATGAGGCTATTGAAGATTTACGTGATTATGTAGATGAAGTAGAGAATGAAATTAAAACTGAATTAGGAGAATATGAACAAGCTCAGATTGAAGAAGCAAAAAAAGTAATAGCTAAAGAAGTTGATAGTGTAAAAGAGCAACTGAATACTGAAAAAGCAGCCTTAACTGAAACAATGAAAGAGGAAATCAAAAATAAGGTTCAAAAGGACCTGGATAAAGAGTTAGATAAATTAAATAAAGCCTTTAAATAAAGGCTGTGTTAAAGGACTATGTTGTTTTCATAACATAGTCCTTTTTAGTTATAATATAAATACTGATAGCCATGTTATTTAGTTTCTATGATTATGTGAATATGGTGTATTTTTATTTTTTTGTTTTATTTATTATAAATATTTTTCTATTTTTTATAATACTATTTAATTCACCATTTCCTTCTACTTCTCCTAATTCATTTCCAGTTAATAGTTCAAAAGCTCTTTGAGCATCAATTAATCCAGTTCCCGTAAAAGGGTCTATACCTGATTGCATAATGTCCTTTGAAGATTTACTCAATATATCTTTAATTTCATTTATATCTATATCTGGGTTTTCTGTCATTAGCATAGCCACAACTCCTGTAACCACAGGTGTTGCCATACTGGTCCCATCCCAAGCCTCATATCCTCCATTAGGTACTGTACTTAGAATCTTTACCCCTGGAGCTGCTATATCAACACTTTTACCATAGTTTGAAAAATTAGCTTTTTTATTAATTAAATTAGATGCGGCTACTGTATATACTCCATCTAATCCTGCTGGTACGTATCTATCACAATTTCTACTATCATTTCCTGCTGCTGCAATTACGAATACGCCTTTATCCATGGCATACTCTATTGCCTCTTTTATCTCTTCATTTTCCTGTGGTCCACCTAAACTCAGATTAATAATATGTGCCCCTTTGTCAACGGCATACTCTATAGCTTGTGCGATTACACCTATATCTCCAGATCCATCTTTATCTAATGCTTTTATAGGAATAATGTTTACATCTAAATCTCCAACAATACCTACTATCCCTTCATTATTATCCTTTTCTGCTGCTATAATTCCTGCTACATGAGTACCATGACCATTGTCATCCATAGGATCTGGATCATCATTTACAAAATCATACCCTAAATCTACTTTTACTCTATTTTTTAAATCAGGATGATTATAATCTATACCTGTATCTATGATAGCCACATTTATATCTCTTTTTTGATCTATTTCATCCCATACAAGGTTACTTTTTGTATATGCCACTGCCAATTGAGATTTTGATCCTGGGTCATTTGCATCTATATCTATAACTTGTTCCAATTTATCAATTAAAAAGTTTTTTCCTACAATAATTTTAGTAATAGGCTTTATAATACTAATTCTTCTAGAAGGGTCTAATTTTCTAATCTCTTTATTTTTTATAATTCTATTAGAAGATACTTCTGCATTCTTTTCTTTTACAGCACAACCTGTCATTAACATACATCCAACAAGTGCTATAGAAAGAATCTCCTTATATTTTTTCATATAAAAACACTCCTCTGTTTTTTTATCTTATTACACTTTTATTTTACAACATCTTTGTGGAATAATAATGCCTTAATTATGTGAAAATATGTGAATTTAATAAAAAAAATATAGGTGGTATTGAAACCACCTATATCTTTTAATACACTACTTCTGTCCAATCAATTTCATCTATATGTTTTTTAACATATTCATGGCACATCTTTGGATGTATAGTTTCTTCATGAGATATGGTTATTATGGACATGGCTACTGAAAACCTAATGGTATCACGTATATTCATATCGTTTATATATCCATATCCTAAGCCTGCTACGAAAGAATCTCCTGCCCCTGTCACATTCTTTACGCACGCATTATTAGCCCTTATTTTTCCACACTCTAATCCATTTGAATAATATATGCCATCTTCGTCTAAACTTATAAACACATTCTTAACACCTAGGTCTAAGAAGTAGTCAGCAGCTTCCTTTAAATCTGCATCTGTCTTAATTTCAAATCCAGCTAACACTTCTGCTTCATGCCTATTTGGCTTTATTGTATGAAAATGCTTAATTAGATGTCTAATATTCTTTGCCTTTGCAGCTGAAATAGGGTCTAGTATAAATTTAGTTTTCCCCTTAAAAGTTTCAAGTATATACTGCAAATTAGTTGGATTATCAGCATCTAAAAAAGTATATTGTGAATTCTCTATAATTTCCCTCTTAGAATCAATGAACTCAAAGTTCATTTCATCAACACTTTTCATATCTGCTATAGCTGAAACCATCTCTCCATATTCATCTAAAATAGCCATATAAGTTGGAGTTGTTCCATTTTCTAGTATAAGGGATTCACACATGTCATATCCAATGACCTTTGAATGTTCAAGCATACTGCGTCCCTTTTCATCATTTCCTAATATGGAAATAAATTTAGTATTAACTCCAACACGAGCCATATTTTCAGCTATGTTTCTACAGACTCCCCCAAATGTAATTTTAATATTTCCTGGCGTAGAATCATATGATCTATATTTAGCACTGCTAAAACCAATAATGTCTACAACGGATGCTCCAAATACTAAAATATATGGTTGGTTATAATTATTCATTTTGATTTTCTCCTCCTACCTCTCAACCCTATTTATTTTATCACATTTTGTCATTTTTAATAGTATTATGTGTTAAAATCTTTAAATTTCCAGCAGTTTAACGTTTAACCAAATATAATTTAATTTCACCTTTGCACTTTCATTTGTATATAGGAATAATCTTTAATATTTTATGGTAAATATATACAATATAGTAAATTAGTACCATATTTTTCTTTTCCTCTATACTTTTTTACAAATGGTGGTATAATATGATTTATGTGGTTCTCTAAGGAAAAATTGTATTTGTCAATAGCTTAGAGATTATAAAAAGCAGGATATAACCCTACAGGTTAATGAAAGATAACTTACTATACCAGTAAACCTTTATCCATATGCACAATGGATTCTTTTATAACAACTGTAGGGTTATACCCTGCTTTTTATAGTTTAATTTTCCATTTGTCTATTTATGTCACATTGAGTTATAATAAGTCCAACAGCTATTATAGGAGAGTGACACAATGAATGGACGAAGTCATATGATTATTGGAACTGCAGCAAGTCTCCTATTATTGCCTAAAATGGGATATGAATTTAATTTACTAACCAGTACAGCAGCTGCTTTAGGATCTTTGATTCCAGATATAGATCATCCTAAAGCACTTATTAATCAAAAGCTATTATTTAATAAGAACAAAGAGGGAAAGATTCTTTTTTATTGTACTAGTGGTGGTATTTTTCTTTACAAGGGATTTGAATCCTTTAGTAAGTCCATGATGTTTTTAGGTATCCTATTAATTCTAATAGGCCTATCTAAACATAGAACCTTTACCCATAGTTTAGGAGGAGTCTTAGTAATTAGCTACTACATATTTTTTCTATTTAATGAACAAATGATAATGGATAATATAACCTATGCCACTATTATAGGGGTAGTCTCCCATTTAGTATGTGACTTTTTCACCAAGGAAGGTGTTGAGATGTTTTATCCCTTAAGTCATAAGAAATATAGGTTCCCATTTACTATTACAACGGGAAGTGTGGCTGAGTCTGCAATAAACTTAATATTTATATTTATAATTTTTAATGAAACCATAATAAAATAATAGGGACGGTATATAAACCGTCCCTATTATCTATTTACAGACCTGGCCATGGCCCTGTATGTATGTCTTTTCCCTCTTATGGCTATGGAATAATACATTATGTTCTCTGGTGTGGCAATTCCTGGTGACATGCCACAATCACCTATATGGTGTATATCCGTTCCTGTCATTTTACTCCATAAGGCAATTTTTTCTATAACTTCTTTACTGCTACCTTCTTGGGATGTGCCTATGGCAGTCATAGTGAGTTTTCCTTTTTTATGAGCCATACTCACAAACTTTTGAATTTTTTGTACATCTATCCCTGGCACAGTTCCTGGTGCTGGTAATAAAAGAATATCAACCCCAGCTTCTAGAAACTTTTCTATAGTTTCTTCATTTATTATATTTTCTCCACTTTCATGTATGCTTCCTGAAGAATGCATTTTCCCAGATGTAATTATTAAATCATGAATACCTGCTTTTTTTATACGTCCTATAGTATTTAATATGGCATCATTACTAACTCCTGTACTTGGATTTCCTGTAAGTACTACCATATCAGCCCCTTGATTTCTCAACCTTTTAATATTTTCTACCGTGGCCATTCTACCATTAGGTATATTAAGTTTTTCTCCCTTTAATTCCATACTTTCATCTACAGGTTCTAAGTTTACCCCAATCATCTTCCCTGTCATTTCCTTTAATCTTTTAATTACATGTTCCCCTTTACCTATAGCACTTATCTTCGGATTATCCACGTCGTACATGTTTAAAAGAATCATATCTGCCCCAAAGGATGCAGCTAATTCACCATTGCTTATATCTCCTAATAGGGGAGGCACTATACATATTATCTCTGATATTAAAGTCCTCCCTTCAGCAAGCCTAATACTAATGAGTTTCTCCTCTTTAGTCATGTCGTTTAAATTAGAGTAACTTAAATCTAATATTCTTTTAACCATGATCCCACTCCCCTTTTAAATTTGTTTCTTCATAGTTTGGGAAATTGTATATATAATTAGACCTAACCATATGAAACCAAAACTTATTAAATGACTAGTAGTAAATGGTTCTTTAAAAATGTATATGCTTAAAAATAAAGTTATGGTAGGTGATATATATTGAGCAAATCCTATGGTTGATAGGGACACTAATCTTGTGGCTATGGAAAATATCATAAGGGGTACAACAGTTGCCATTCCTGAGAATAAAAGTGTAACAAAGGTGTGTGTTGGTATTTCCCTTAAGAACCCCGTTCCATTAAATTCTTTAAATAAAATATAGCCTATGGCAAATGGAACTAATAACAACATTTCTATAGCTAATCCCATTATTGAGTCCACGTGTGCATACTTTTTAAATAGACCATAAAAGGCAAATGTAGCTCCTATAATAATTGCACCAATTGGAGCCTTACCATATCTATATGTAATAGTTAATACACCTATGGCTGCTAAAAGGACAGATATAATTTCATATCTATTAAGTTTCTCTTTTAAAATAAATACTCCTATTAAAACTACTATTAACGGGTTTATATAATAGGCCATAGTAACCTCTAATACTTTTCCCCTTCCTATAGCAATTACAAAGAATAGCCAGTTTAGTCCAATGGATATGGAACTTAATATTATATACTTTCTCTTTTCTCTAGTAGATAAGATATCCTTTATTTTATTTATTTTTCCCTGGAAACCTAATAAACTCATGGTAAATATGAATGAAAATATTATTCTATAAGCTACTAACTCCCTAGGAGGTATATTACTCAATTGCTTCCAGTATGCTGGCATTAATCCAAATACCAAAAAGCATACAACTGCCCATGTATTTCCACTTGTACCTCTACTCTTAACCCTTTCTAATTCCATGGTAAAAATCTCCTTTATGTAGTATTATTTTTAAATTATAACATAAAGAAAATTTTATAACTTAGTTTCCTATAAACAAAAAAATAAAGTTAGTCTTCAAACTAACTTTTAGGGCTTTTAAAAAAATCCTTATCACCTATTATCTTATTAAGGAGTCTCGTTTTTATTACTTCTTGAATTTCAGGCCCCTCTATTTTTTCATTTCTCCCATCAAATCTAATATATAATTTATCATCCCTCGTAAAGTATAAAACGGAAGGGTCTGGAGAAGGTGGCACGTAAATTTCAATTATATAATAATCTTTTTCTATTTTGCCATTTTTCTTTAATTTTATAAACTCTATAGTAAATAAAGATCTATCTACTACAGGCCTTATATATTTCAATCTATCTATGAATAACTGTCTTATATCATCCCTATCTTCCCTATTCAAATAAGTTCCTTTTATTATTCCATCATCCGTTATTCCAAAATATATTTTACCAAATTTGTTGTTTTCACCATTTAAAAATCCACATATATATTTTTCTAGTTTTCTAGCCATCAAGTCCCTAGGTGCTTCTTGATCTACCCTAAATTCCTTAAACTCATATTCATTATCTTCATCCTTTTCAAAGGTAGAACCTATTTCGAAGAACCTTTCAAATTCCAATTGTTCCATTTTATTCTCATTATTTATTATCATATTCCAAGCTGCCAATATTTTTTTTCTTATTCTTTCATCATTTACTTGGCCTACTTTTACTACTAGTCTATTTTTATTTATAGTTTCGTTATGATTAACTAAGGCTATAGTATCCTTTTCATTGACCTCTATATCCACATGAAGAAGGTTGTTTTCATTTGCATATTTTTTAGGCGCTACTATTATAACATTCACGCATTGACTAAATTTATTTATGGCATTATTAGAAATTACTAAAACACTCTTTACTTCTCCCATCTCAACTCCCTCTATAGGGATCTTTGCAAGATATATATCCCATTGCCTAATGAGCATTATTGGTTTCCCCCTATCCCCAACTTATTTATATATATGTTAAAACAAGTAAAAAAAGACGCCCTAAAAGGCGTCCTTATTCCATTATATTATGACTTTTTAATTATTCCAAGTGGTTTACCTAAAGGTAATATTTCTCTTCCAAAGTGACCATTTAATAGATTTCCTGCGAAACCATAGAATCCACAGATCGAAATCAGTAACTCAGAGTAAGCAGCTAAATTGTGTGCAAAGTGAGGTGCAATTCCAAATGCAACCATTGCTAATCCTAAGAATAAGAAATCGATTAAAAATAAAATAATAAATAATATCTTTTGAATTTCCATAGCAGCAATTGTCATAACCACACTAAAAATGAAATACCCTATATATGCCATTCCTAATTGCTTTACATCAATTCCAGCCATTATTGCTTCTCCAAAAACTCCATTTGTAATCATCCATGTTGTTCCTATTGAAAACCAGAATAATGCATATGCACCAAATACAGTTGTTCCAAAAAGGCTATTTTGCTTTGCATCATGAATACAAGCAAATAATTGTGCAAATGCTCCTAAAAATATTGCCCATGGAATTAGTAATGAAGTTCCGCTTGTCCACCCTAATTTTTGAGAAGCTGCTACTAATGTTACCATTGCTAGTCCAAATTGTCCTAAAGCGGAAGGATTAATTGTACGGATTTTTACTGTTGTTTCATTGATCATCTTTTTCAAGTCCTCCTTATATTATATACACATATTACCATTAAATATCAAAAATGGACTTTTGTCAATATAATTACAACATTTTTCGACTATCTTTTCATCTTGGCAAATGCCATTTTAGGCTGGTTACATGTAGGACATCTCCAATATTCGGGTAAATCTTCCCACTTTGTCCCTGCTTTTATATCATTTGTCCAGTCTCCTTTTTCTTCCTTATATGAATAACCACATACACTACATTTGTATATTTCCATAATATTCCCTCCCAAATAAAAAAAGCTATATAAACTATAATACCCAAATATAGCTTATATAACTTTGAAATTTTTTCCTAATATACACTTGCTAGTCTTTCTTCTGAAATTCCATCAAGACCATCTAATTCCTTCTTTATTTTTGTAGCAAAGTAAAATGTAACTATTATTGTAAAGAAATCTGCTATAGGCTGACTTGCTATTAAACCATTTAATCCAAATAATTTGGGAAGTGTTAATAGGGCTGGTACAAAGAATATACCTTGTCTTGATAAGGCTAGTATACTAGCTTCCTTTGCTTTACCCATGGCTTGGAATAATGATGAATAAACTGCTTGGAATCCAAAGAAAGGAAACAGTACGCAAAGGGCTCTTAATATGGTAACCCCCACTTCTATAACAGCTGGGTCCTTACTAAATATCATAATTATAGGTTCTGCAAAGATGGCAAATACTATACTTACACAAGTGGTAAATATACTAGCCCATCTTATGGTTATCTTAATTGTCTCTTTTAATCTATCATAAGACTTTGCTCCATAATTAAATCCTGCAAGGGGTTGGAATCCTTGACTTAATCCAAATATTACATACATACCGATTATTATTACTCTGTTAGTTACACCCATGGCAGCTACTACTGAGTCTCCAAAGGTAGCAGCTATACCATTCATCAACATCATTGCAAAAGTAGTTGTTAATTGTCTTACGAAAGTAGGTGTTCCTATTTTTAATATGTCATTATATATTTCTTTATCAAACTTTAAATTTTTAATGCTAATCTTTAACATGGATTTACCAGTAAATATATAACCTGCTAGCATTATGAAAGTTACAATTTGTGAAAATACTGTAGCTATGGCTGCTCCACCAACACCCATGTCAAATTTAATTATTAATAATGGATCTAGGGCTATATTCAGTAAGGCTCCCGTTGACATGGCTATCATACTAAATTTAGAACTACCTTCTGCTCTTAATATATTATTCATAGTCATGTTCCCCATTATAAACACTGATCCTAATATGATCACTCTAAGATATTCTATTGCATAGGGCTTTATAGTAGCTGATGCTCCTATCATATTTACTATTTTATCCATAAATACTAATCCCAGTATAGTTGATAATATACCTAATACTAAAGTAGTAAATAGGGCCATATTAGCAGCTTTGTTGGCATTGTCTATTTCACGTTTTCCTAGGGCCCTTGATATATATGATCCTCCACCAATACCAAAGGTTAAACCTACAGTACTTAAAAGCATAAGTATGGGAAAACTCAGTGACACAGCCCCTATAGCAGCTGTTCCTACCATTCCCACAAACATTGTATCTACTGCATTATATACGGCATTTACAAGCATTCCTATAATAGCAGGTAAAGATAGGGCTATTAATGCTTTAGACACCTTTTCTTCTGCCATCAATTTCATTCTTTTATCTTCCATTACCTCTCACTCCTTCTAAATCTCAGCACATACGTTTAACACGATATTTAATATATTTTATTGCATCTTCCTTTTCATATTTATTTCTCAAATGAACACATAGCATTAAAAGATCATAAGCCATATGTTCTATAAATTCTTCCTCTTCCTTAAATACACCCGCCTTTATTCCTTTAAGAATTACTCTTTTTATGATCTCACTATTTTTTTGACCAAAGTTCTTCATCTTCTCATTAGTTTCTTTTTCTTTGTCCCTTTTATGAAGTTCCCTCATAAATTGGCTTCCCATACCTTTTCTATTGATTATATCTTCATATATTGTGCTCAATATTTTTATTAGTTTCTCATCATAATTAACTTTTTCATCTTCTATTTCTTCACATTTTTTTAAGGTCCTATTCCAACTATTCTCTAAAACTATACTAAATAAATCAAATTTATTTTTATAGTAATTATATAGAGTTCCCACAGCTATGCCTGTAGTCTTGGCTATGAATCTCATATCCACATTTTCATATCCCTTTTCTTTAAAAAGTTCCTCTGCTGTAGTTAATATCTTTTTATCTATATCCTTTATAACCTTTGGCATAGTATCTCTCCTTTTTTGTGAACACAGTTCATAATAATATTATAATGAACACAGTTCATAAAATCAAGTGGATAAATATTAAAAATTTATTAAGAAAATCATACTCCGTATGATTCGTTATGGAACCCTATGGTTCCCTTCGACGGTTGCTATCGCAACCTGAACACCTTCCTTTAAAGAGGTAGGGGAATCCTTCCCCCACACCCCCTTTTTTTACTTATCTGCAGTTTTGAAAATGTTGTGATTTTTAAGTAAGTAAAAAAATAAAAAGCATATGACTAAGTTTTACCTTAGAGTCATATGCTCATTCATTCTCAATATTATTTAACTAATTTAGAGATAGTTCTAAACTCTGGTGCCTTTGAGTATCTACATAGTTCAAATAATAAGGATTCATATGTAGTAACTATTACACCTGATTGGGCTAATCTGTTCATAGCCACTTTTCTATTGTTGTCACTTCTTGAACCAACACAGTCTTCTACTATTACAGGCTCATATCCCTTTGCCTTTAAATCTAAGGCAGTTTGCATTACACATATATGACTTTCTATTCCAGTTAATATAATAAATTTCTTTCCTGACTTTTCCATATACTCCATCATATTTTCATCATCGCAACAGCTAAAACTAGTTTTCTCAAGTGGAGTATACTCACCTAATACTTCTTGTAATGTTTCTACAGTATGTCCTAACCCCTTAGTATACTGCTCAGATACTAGGATATCTACTCCCATAGTTTTTAATCCTTCTATTAAAATTCTTAAATTTTTAGCTAGATTTTCATTATCATGGATATGAGGTAATAGTACCTCTTGTACATCTACTAGCACTGCCATAGTTTCTTCTTTTAATATTCTCATAGTTCTTCCCCCTCGTTCAAATTCTATTTCCTACATTTAATATTATATTACGTTCTTTAATAGTTCTGCAACAATTTAAATGGATAGTAAAAAAAGCTCACCTCTTCGGTGAGCCTTTTAAATTATTTATTTAATTCTTCTAATAATTTTTCTAAATCAATTCCATGGATTTCTGCTGCTTGTTCTAGCGTCTCCATTTGTGATGATGGACAACCTAGACAACCCATTCCAAATCCCATTAAAATATTTGGTGCATTTTTATTTACCTTTAATACATCTGCTATAACACTGTCCTTAGTTATTTTCATATTAATTCCCTCCTATTTACTAATCACATTTTTCATTATTATTAAACCATTATTTTTTTCAATACCAAATGTGTATGAAAACTCTCCATTAGCTGTTTCAATAAAGTTGTTTATAAAACCTGTTCTTAAAGTATAATAAACTTGTACGTCTCCATCAACTGCTTCCCAATAGTTCTTGTGTAAGCAGTCAACTGCATTCCATACTATATGATCATCATCCTTTTCTACTACACTATTTACATTATCACAAGGCATTCCCTCTAAAATGTAATTGTTAAGAGCCTTATATAAAGCAGGAGCGTCTTTAATGTTTTCACCTTTTACTTCTTCTCCATACTTTCTTCCCATCTTACAATAAACGTCCTTAGCTACATCTAGTACCATATTTCCATGCTTATCCATAAGCTTTGAGATAATTGCCGCTTGTCTAGTTTCAACTATTCTAATTTTTTCTTGTAACCAACCGTGGATATTGTTTGTATCGATTAATTCTTCTAATTCAACCTTTGGAATTAAATCTCCATGGGCATTACGCATGGTATTTACTACCTCATCCACATCTAATCCCTTTTCCTTTAAGTCTTTTATTAATACCTCTTCTGTTTCCTCAAATACTCTTATCTTATTGAATAGCCAATGATGAATTGGTCCTAAAAATCTACTCAATGTTGTCACTTCCTTTCATTCTCTCTTCAAATACTTTAAGTACTTCTTCTCTAAATTTGTCTACACCTATTCTATCCATAAAGTGCCCTAACTTTTCTCCAGCTTCAGCATTTTCACAATAATAATCAAATAGAGATTCTACTAATATAAAGGCTTCCTCTTCAGTTAAATTTCTCTTAATTTCATCTGATAGCCTTTGATGGAATCCAGCACTACCTCCTGCTACTACTATAAAACCTTCTTCATTAGCTAGGACTCCTATATCCTTAGCATGTAAACTAGTACAGCCATTTAAACAAGCTACAACGCCTATTTTCGTTCTATTAGGAGCTGGTGCTCCATAAAACCTTCTTTCTAGCCTCATTCCAAGGCCTAAAGACTTTTGTCTTGCGCGCTTACAAATTTCACCTGGGCAAATTTCCACATTCTTAACAGAATAGGCAGATAATACTCCTGGGTCCATGCCTAGGTCTTCCCAAGCCTTTTCCACATCTTCTGCCTTTAAACCTATTAGGCTTACCCTTTGACCAGAAGTAAATTTGATTGATGCTTTATATTTTTTAGCTACTTCAGCTATTTTTATCATTTGATTGGCACTTATAAAACCACCTGGTATTCTAGGTGTGATTGCATAAACTCTTTTACCATTTTTAATTTTTTGTAACACTGCATATTTCGGATTCATAACAATCTCTCCAAACTCTCTCTTGTTTTGTTAAGTAAATTATAATCTCAATTGGAAAATTTTTAAGTAACCTATGTTACAAAATTATATTTTTATTTTTCACCTATTTTACTCTTTATATGCTACTACCACATTGGCAAAGGTTTCATCTGAATAGTCACTTTCGTCAAATCCACCAAAGAACTTCATATTACTAAATCCAGCCTTATTTAAAAGTTCCTCTAAATCGACCTTTAATAGGGCAAATAATTCCACATCACTAGTATATTCTTTATTGTCCTCTTTAACAGATAACTTACCTGTGAATATTACTTTCTCATCTTTCATAGAATAAAGTCTTTCAAATACTACACCTTCGTCACTTCTATCTATAGTAGGAAGTTTTGTAACATTATTTTTTATAACCCTGTCGTAATTTACTATTTGTATTATTATAGCTCCATTATCATTTAGAATGTCATAGGTTTTTTTAAAGAATTCTCCAATTTCTTCTTTCCCATTTAAATGTACTAATGAATTTCCAATACAGTACACTCCATCATATTTTTTATCAATCTCATTAATGTCCATCATATTCATTTCATAGATGTCCATATCTATACTTTCCTTTGTTGCCTTATTTTCTAAAAGTTCCACCATATCAGAATCTAATTCTAGTGAATCTACTTCATAACCATCTTTACTCAGGCTAATAGAATAATTTCCCGTTCCAGCTGCCACATCTAATAATTTCTTTCTATCTCCCATATATTTTTTAATAAACCTTAATTGATTTTCTCCTGTTTTAAAAACCACATCATAATATGTGCTTAATTTTTCATAAAAACTCATACTTATATCTCCTTTAAAATCCTATTTTATTTTTATTTTACCCCAATTTTTATTTTCAAAGCAAAAAGTGACTAAAAAGACCCTTTGAATTTAAGAAAAAATTGACAATTAACACCTATAAATATTAGAATTCTAACAATAAGAATTCTAACATTTATATTAAAGAGGGGGGAAATTCAATGAAATCCTTATCAAAGGGACATATGATATTTAATGCCATTGATAAATTTATGCCTTGTTACTTTAAATTTATTAATCCAATTATACATAGGGAAAAGTCTAGAGAATATGGTTTAAATGAAAATCAAATTAAAGTACTTATGGCTATTGACCATGTTGGTTGTCTAACTTCTACCCAATTGAGCCACTTTCTCTTTATTAAGAAAGGTAGCTTAACAACTATTGTTCGTTCTTTAATTGAACTTGAGTTAATTAATAGGGAAGATGATCCTAATGATCAGAGGAAATACTATCTTTCTCTTACTGAAAAGGGAACATCCTTCGTTAAAGACAAAATAGAAGAAAATTCACAAGAACTAGGCACCATATTCAAAGATATGGGAGAAGATGACCTATACATTGTAACTAAGGGCTTAGAAACTTTATCTAAATATTTAGAAGGTAAGGGTGATGAATATGGGCAAAAGAGATAAAGAATATGATGCATTTGGTCCCTGGATTTTAGAAATTAATGAAAAACATACTATGCCACCATTGTTTATTGATTATTATACTCAAACAAATACACCATTACTTTTTATTAAAGTCCCTCGTAATGTAGATAGAAGGGATGCATGTCCTGGAATGAATCTATATGATTATGTAATAGCTATTTTTAATGAACATATGGAAATTCTACATAGAAAAAATGATGATTCCGTTAGGGTTATGACTATTCCTTATACAGACATTAAACTCATAAAAAACCGGCATAACCTTCTCAAAGGAACCTTATCACTATATATGAAAAAAGAAACTATTCAAATTGATTACAATACAGTTTCTGAAGATATAATAATGAAAATGATTAATTTTATTCGACTAGGTTATCTATCTTCTCCTATTGATACATTTAAATTTACACCTCTTTCAGATTTTTCTAATCAATTAGAAATACTTTATTTTAATCTTATTAAGGAAATGAAAACATACGATCCTAACATTGATATGTTGGCAATTCAGCCTAAAATCAACTTAAAAGAGGAATCCTTTTAAAAAACTATTACTAGGATTTTTAATAGAAAAAGCCTTGAAAGTAGTATCTTTTTCACTAATTACAAAGAGCTAATGACCTTAGAAAAGGGATTAAAATTTAAAAATCGTACAGAGGTTGATTATAGTTATGTATACACCTATTTGCCACTACATGAAATAAAAAATATAGAAATAGATCAATCTCAAATGGCAAAGGAAATTAATTGTTTAAAAGTATATACTAGTAATCATTGTCTTAATTATTCTTTCCATCATAAAAATTCTCAAATAATTTCCCTATACGACAGTTTGTGTAATATAAACAACTACAGTTGCACTTAACTATTGTTGTTTCCTTTCATTACATTTTGGGGCACATTTTATCCTTTATCCACTTCCATATTCTTCAAGTATAAAAATATCGGATATAAGCATTCATATTATACTTATTATCCGATATTTATTATAGTTTATTTAAATTTATTCTTCTTTTACCCTCCAAATACTTCCTCATTCATTCTCTGTCCTGCTTCAGTTATGGCAACTCCACCTAAAGCTGTTTCTCTCAGTTCAGAAGGAAGACTCTTTCCAACCTTGTACATGGCTGATACAGCATCATCAAATGGAATATAACTCTCAACTCCACCCATAACCATATCTGCTGCTGCTAGGGCATTTACAGCTCCCATGGCATTTCTCTTAGCACATGGTATCTCAACTAATCCTGCCACTGGGTCACAAACTAGTCCTAATACACATTTGATTACTATAGCCCCTGCATCTAAGGACTGCTTAGGTGTTCCACCCATCATTTCTACAACGGCTGCAGCTGCCATGGCTGCTGCAGAACCACATTCAGCTTGACATCCACCCTCTGCTCCTGACACGGTGGCATTAGTAGCTATTATATGGCCAACTCCTGAGGCTGTTAAAAGGGCTTGTACCATTTCATCTTCCGTTTTCTTTAACTTCTCTCCAGCTGTTATTAAAACTGATGGTAATATACCACAAGACCCAGCCGTAGGACATGCAACAATCTTGCCCATAGATGCATTTACTTCTGATGAAGATAAAGCCCTTGCCATAGCTGTAGCCATAACATTTCCTGTGAGAGTCTCCTTAGTTTCTATATATTCGTTCATTTTATAGGCATCTCCACCTATTAGGCCGCTAACAGATATTACTTTGTTATGAAGACCTTCTGTAGCTGAACTTTTCATAGTATTTAAAACATCTCTCATATTTTTCAATATTTGCTCTTCTTCCACTTCACTTAAATGAGCTTCGCTCTTTAATGTATGCTCCCATATTTTACATTGAGATTTTTCGCACACTTCCATTAACTCTTTACCTGATTTAGGAAACATCTTTATTACTCCTTTCCCTAGGAACTATATATTGATTATCTTTACATCATCTACAGCGTCTACCTTGCTTATACTATCTATTATGTCATTATTAATTTCCGAGTCAGTTTCTATTATCATTATGGCCTTTCCGCCCTTTTTTTCTCTAAATACCTTCATTTGAGCTATATTTATATTTTCATTTGAAATAGCATTTGTTATTTGTGTTATCACTCCTGGCATATCCCTATGGACACTTATAATAGTAGGATAACTTCCTGTAAACTCCATTGGTATTCCATCAATTTCAGTTATGATTATATTTCCTCCTCCAATTGAAGAACCCATAATCACAACCATTTCATCATTTTCCTTTTTTAATATGAACCTTACCGTATTAGGGTGTACGTCTCCCAAATCCCTTTCTATAAACTGGAATTTTATCCCTTTCTTCTCAGCTATAGTAAAGGAATGTCTTAAATTCTCATCCCAAGGATCCATACCCAATATTCCTGCTACTAAGGCCTTGTCTGTACCATGGCCCTTATATGTCTTTCCAAAGGAACCATGAAGTAGAAAGTCTACTTCCTTAATATGATCTCCACTTATAATCCTAGCCACTTTTCCTAGACGTGCAGCTCCTGCCGTATGGGAACTGGAAGGACCTATCATTATTGGACCAACTATGTCAAAGATACTGAATTCACTCAAAACTAAACAAACCTCCTATCCTATTACCTTCATTATACTGTTGGTTTTCTTCATTTTTTTGAATTATTGAGTCTATTATATCATAATTCCTATAAAAATGTTCTGAATTTTATTAGTTCAAAGCTAGACTATTCCTAATTTAATATTCAACACTTTATAGTTTTAACTGTTAATAAAAGTGAATATATGATAAAATATTGTTTAAATTAATATTGTTTTTCCCATATGTTTTTAGGTTCCTTGATAATTGTTAAAAATTTCATTATAATTTAAAACTTTTAATATTAAATAGTATAAAACTACTTCCATGTAGTTATACTACATAATTGTCTCCATTTGAAATTTTCCCAATTATTTTAATACCTAAAATTGTATTTAAATTTTATAGAAGGAGAATAGGTATGCAACTCGGAGAAAAAATTAAATATTTTCGAAAAAAAAGAGGACTAACTATAAAACAATTATCTACACTAACTGGTTTATCTAGTGGATTTATAAGCAATATCGAAAGAGACTTAAACAGTCCGTCTGTAAGTAATCTTCAGCAAATTTGTCAAGTCTTAGATATTAATATTGTAGATTTAATAGAACCTTCCGAGAAAAAAGAATCCGTAGTAATAAAAAAGGCTGATCGAAAAGAAATCTTCAAAAATGAAGATAATAATGTTAAGTTTGAATCCTTAACAGATGTAGAGAAACCACTAAGTTGTATATGTATTACTATAGAGCCTGGTAGTAACTATGGTAATACTTCTTGGGGTCATAACTTTGATGAAATGGGTCTAGTAGTATCAGGAACTTTAGAAATAACAGTAGATAATATTAAGTATGAATTAAATGCTGGTGATAGTGTATATATTAATAAATTTACACCTCACAACTATAGAAACCATGGTTCTATACCTTGTATCACATACTGGTTCTCGGCAAAAAATAATACTACCATATAAAATATTGGACGGGTAGTTAAATAGATTAAATTTAATCTATTTAACTACCCGTCCTTTAAATCTATTCAATAATATTGGCTACAGTGCCATTTACTACTTTAATCAAATCTTTAGGATTTAAATATAATTGTTGTCCTCTTATTCCTGCACTTACATATATTTTATCAAATTCTAAGGCACTTTCATGTATAAAAGTAGGATATGACTTTTTCATACCTATGGGAGATACTCCTCCTCGTATATATCCAGTTATCTTTTGTACATCTTTAAGTGGAATCATTTCTACTTTTTTATTTTGGCTAGCCTTTGCAAGGGATTTTAAATTTACATTCCTATCCCCTGGAATACATGCTACTAATATGTTATTTTTATTATTTTTTAAAACTAGAGTTTTAAATATCTTCTCTATACTCTGACCCGTTTCATGAGCCACATGAAGGGCGCTTAAATCACTTTCATCTACCTCATATGTTTTGATTTCATGTTCCACCTTATGTCTATCTAAAATTCTAGCTGCATTAGTCTTTTTCATAACTCTACCCCTTCTTAAATGGAAATTTATAACTATATTATACCAATATATTTGGGAAAAGGTATAAATTTCAAAAAATAAAAAAGGCATACTCCATATGCTTCGTTATGGAACCCTATGGTTCCCTTCGACGATTGCTAACGCAATCTGAACACCTTCCTTTAAAAGGCAGGGGAATTCTTCCCCCACACCCCCTTAGTTTTTTTACTTATTCATTTTAAAAAAAATCTATAGTTTTGTATAAAGTAAAAAAACACTCAATAGAGTGTTTTCACGGGAAGAGGTGGTTATATTGTTATATTGAATAAAAATAGACATTTGACAAAACTTTGTCAATCTGTAGTTAAAATTATAACAAATTTACAGCATATTTAAATAGGTCTATAGTCCTATTTGTATAAATGTATCCAATTATCCATACATAAACCCCTTATTTCATGGCCTTTACCCTAGGCGAAGTTCCTTTATTATCCATTTATCACTTTATTCGCTTAATGTACATATTTCGACATTGTTTAATTTATGTCATTGCCTTTATTCATTAATTTTTTTACTTTTTTCTTCATAGATTCTAATAAGGGGTGATTATATTGGCTATTTCTAATAAGGATCTTACCTTCCTAAAATGCACGATTGATAAAGGTATAAGGGTATTTAATTTGTATGCCCTCCCAATAGAACAACAAATACTTTGTAATGTTAATATCCGTTGTTATGGATATAACAATCATTCGCCTGGACCTATTATGTTGGCTTACAAGGGAGATAGAATTAGGGTTAATTTTACAAATCTCTTAGAAGAACCTTCCACAATTCATTGGCATGGCATAGATGTACCTTCTAATCAGGATGGAAGTGTAGAGGTGGGACAAAACTCTCAATTGGCTTTTCCAAAGGATACCATAACTTATGAATTTACATTGAATCAAGAAGGTACCCATATATATCATGCAGATTATCACGGTATGAATCAAATGTTAATGGGTCTTTGCGGTCCTTTAATTATCCTTCCTAATAAAAAGGAGGAATTTGATAAGGACTATATTATGTTTTTACAAGAATGGTATATTCCCATGGCAAAAAGAACAGTAATTCCTGGTACTTACAAAGTAAATCCATATATGCATGAATCTAACTTTTTCACTATAAACGGAAGATCATTTCCCTATACCCACCCTTTCATAGTTAATTATGGAGATAAGGTAAGGGTGAGAATTATTAATATATCAAAGACAAATCATCCAATTCACATTCATGGTCATCAATTTAAAGTAATAGCCACCGACGGAAATCCCATACCACCTAGTTGTCAATTAACCAAAAATACAATTATAGTTGGTGTGGGAGAAACTTATGATATAGAATTTATTGCTAATAATCCTGGTATATGGCCATTTCATTGTCATATGCCCCATCATATGACTAACAATATGGTTAATGGTTTAGGTGGTATGACCTTAGCCGTAAAATATGTAAAATAAAAAAGGTATACTTCGTATGCTTCGTTATGGAACCCTATGGTTCCCTTCGACGATTGCTAACGCAACCTGAACACCTTCCTTTAAAGAGGCAGGGGAATTCTTCCCCTACAACCCCTTCTTTTTTTTACTTATCTACAGTTTTAAGAGCATTATAATTTCCTAGTAAGTAAAAAATACTAGTCATTTTAGGCTAGTATTTTTATTAACACTATAAAAAATATTAAGTATTATTTCATCTACTTTACTATTATTAAACTGATATCCATTGCATTCACAGAATGGGTAAGAGCTCCCACAGAAATCACATGAACCCCTATTTCTGCAATAGATTTTAATCTCTCTATTTTAATATTTCCAGAAGCCTCAAGAATGGCCCTATCATTTGTGATCTCTACAGCTTCCTTCATGGTTTCTATATCCATATTATCTAACATAATAATATCTGACCTTGCCTCTAATGCCTCTTTTAATTCTCCTAGACATGTAACTTCTACTTCTATTTTCATAGTATGTGGAATATTTTCACGGGTCCTTTCTACGGCCTCTTTAATCCCTCCTACTGCCTTTATATGATTGTCCTTAATCATTACTGCATCTGATAAATTAAATCTATGGTTGTAACATCCTCCCACACGAACTGCATATTTCTCCAACATTCTAAGTCCTGGTGTGGTCTTTCTAGTATCTACTACCCTCGTATTATATTCCCCTACTAGGTCTGCATACTCTCGTGCTTTAGATGCAATCCCTGACATTCTCTGAATTAGGTTTAGAGACAGCCTTTCTCCTTTTAATATGTTTTTTGTATTCCCTTTAATTCTTGCAATATGGTCTCCTTTTTTTACCCTATCTCCATCTTTTTTTATGGGATAAAATTCTATATCCTGGTCTAATAATTGAAAGACCGCCTCTGCAATAGGAAGTCCTGCAATAACGCCATCTTCCTTTGCAATCATAAGAGCTTCTGAAATGCTATCATCATCAATTAATATGTCTGTAGTTGTGTCTCCATAGTTCATATCCTCTATAAGCCCATTTTTTATGATTTTCTCTACTAAAAATTTATTATACAATCTTTTCCCTCCCTATCTACTCTATAATGTGCCCCAAGGCTTTCTCTTCTTTTCAAAGCAGCTTCTATAATAAGTACTGCAACTGTACATATATTCATAGATTCATAATATTCTACTGAAGTTTTTTCTCCTAATAAACTACAGTATATTTTTTCCGTTTCCTTTAATGCATATCTTAATCCTTTCTCATTTCTAAGAATGGATACATGTTCATCCATTATATTTTGAATTTTTTCTTTTATCTGCTTAATATCTAAGTACTTATCATCTTTATATAAGCTCATTGGTCCTATAGGCAATGGTCTTATTTCTACCTGTTCAATATAACCATTTAAAGATTGAATAACTCTATTACCAAAGACAATCCCCTCTAGTAAAGAATTGCTTGCAAGCCTATTTGCACCATGTACTCCTGTACAACTACATTCCCCACATGCATAAAGTCCCTTAATGTTTGTTTTTCCATATTCATCCGTATATATGCCACCCATAATATAGTGCTGCACAGGAGACACTGGAATATATTCCTTTGTAATATCAATTCCTTGTTCTAAACATTTTTTATAGATAGTAGGAAATCTATTTTTAACAAAGTCAGGATCTTTATGTGTAATATCAAGATAAACATAGGGTTTCCCCGTTTTAACCTTCTCTGTAAAAATACTTCTTGCTACTATATCTCTCGGTGCTAAGTCAGCCATTTTATCATATTTTTTCATAAATGCTTCACCATTTGTATTTCTTAAAATAGCTCCTTCTCCTCTTACGGCTTCAGATATTAAGAATTTTTGTCCCCATTTTTCACTATACATGGCAGTAGGATGGAATTGTATAAACTCCATGTCAGAAATAACTGTTCCTGCTCTATATGCCATTGCAATGCCGTCTCCTGTAGCAACAGATGAATTTGTAGTATTTTTATAAACTTGACCTACTCCGCCTGTTGCCAAAACTACTGCCTTGCTTTGATAGATTGCCTTTTGTCCCTTTTCATTCAAAGTCAAAATTCCACAGACTGCATTTTCATTTGTTATAATATCCACAGCAAAGACATGTTCTTGAATCTGAATATTTTCTCTACATTTGGCTTCTTCTTTCAAGGCCCTTATGACTTCCCTTCCTGTAGCATCCTTTGCATGAAGAACCCTTCTTTTTGTATGCCCACCTTCTCTAGTTACCTTCAAGTTTTCATTTTCATCTCTATCAAAATCTGTACCATAATCTAATAGCTTTTGAATATTTTCTGGTGCTTCTTCAATTAAAATCTTTGTAGTTTCTACTCTGTTATAATAGGCTCCTGCTCTCAATGTATCCTCATAATGACATTTGAAATCATCTTGAGGATGTACACATGCAGCAATCCCCCCTTGAGCTAGATTACTATTGTTATCCTCGAGTTCCCCTTTTGAAAGAACCTTTACCTTATATTTATCATTTATATTTAAAGCAGTGAATAGTCCTGCAACTCCTGTTCCTAAAACAATCACATCACAGATTTCTTTTGGAATATTTGAATCATGAAAGCCACTAATATATCTGGATTTCATCATTTTCATCTCCTTAACTAAGCTCAAGCATTCTCTCAAGAGATCCTAAAGCTTTCTGTCTAACTTCTTCTTCTACTGTTATTTCGTGTTGTTCAAATGCCAAAGCCCTATAAATATGATCAAGGGTGGTCTTTTTCATATTAACGCAAGTTAATCCTTGTGATAATAAATAAAATTTCTTATCTGGATTATCTTTACAAAGTTTATGAATAACTCCCATTTCTGTACCAATAATAAATTCTTTCTTATGTGACTTACTTGCATAGTCAATAATTTGAGAAGTACTTCCAACAAAATCAGCTTTCTCAACTACCTCTGGTTTACATTCTGGGTGAACAAGTATCAATGCATCTGGACGATGTTCTCTAACTCTATCTACTTCTATCCCTTTCACACGATGATGGGTAATACAAAAACCTTCCCAAAGGATAATTTCCTTCTCTGGTACATGTTTTGCAATATAGCTTCCTAGATTTTGATCAGGTACAAATAGGATTTTATCTTCTTTAATTCCTTTTACAATCTTTATGGCATTAGAAGACGTACAGCAAACATCACTTTCAGCCTTCACTTCTGCCGAAGAATTTACATAACAGACAATTGGTATATGTGGATTTTCCCTTTTAAAAAGTTTAAGTTCCTCTGCATCCACCATATCTGCCATAGGACATCCTGCATCAACTGCAGGTAATAATACTTTTTTTTCAGGAGACAAAATTTTTGCACTTTCTGCCATAAAATGGACCCCTGCAAAAACAATTACATCTGCATGAGTTTTTGCTGCCTCTTGACTAAGTTTTAAGGAATCTCCCACAATATCGGCTATATCCTGTATTTCAGGTATTTGATAGTTATGAGCCAAAATAACGGCATTTTTTTCTTCTTTTAATCTCTGTATTTCACTTACCATTTCTTTTTCATTCATCTTTTCCAACCCCTTCTTTAATAGAATTTTCACTGTCATTACATCTGTCTTGTCACCTATTATAAAAAATATAACAAATCTTTTGTATTTATACAATACCCTAGATTTGTTATTAACCACTTACAAAAACCTTATACAATAATAGAGTTGTGTAAATTTCAAGTAATAAGCTTACACAACTCCAATTAATATTGTTATTTATATTTCTAATCTTTGCATTTTTTAGATTTCATTCTACTCTTCTACAATTAATTCTTTAAATAAATCTTCAAGCATTTTATAAAGGTATTCTTTGTGATTTTGAAAAATAGTTTTATCCTTGAAAAGAGTATTTGCAAAAACTAATCCACTAATGACTCGACTAATAAATGCTTTTTCATCTTTATACTCTTTTACCTTGAAAAATGGATGTTCCTTTTCAATTGTCCTACCTATTTCCCTATAGAAATCTTTTTCTAATTCCATGTGTATCTGTTCAAACTGCGGTTCATAAATCATTTCATAAGCAAACATAAGGTATAGGTTCTTTTCCGGTAACTCTGCCGTTATTTTTTCTACTGCTGCCTCTGCTAATACTTTACATAATTCATCCTTGCTTTTCACTGAATTTATGCCTTTTTTAATTACTCTTTGCTTACTAATGTTATTGCCGTCCTTCATTATAGCTACTAGTATTTCTTTTGTACTTCCAAAATAATTATATACTCCACCCTTTGAAAGACTTGTATTATCTATTACATCTTCCATTGTAGTATTTTTATATCCCTTTTTCAAAAATACTTCCAAGGCACCTTTTTTTATTTCTTCAACTCTCTCTTGTCTAGTTTTTCTTTGAAATTTGGCCATCTGTCTTCCTCCAAGTGTATAGTATAGTCTAGTTTACTTTAATTTTTATTATTTTTGCCATCTTTTTCAATCTTGGAATTATGGAAAAAAGCCTCAAACCTTTCCATCGTTTCCCTCCAATGTCCATATGATACCATTCTCCTGTGAACTTAAGCCTATCATCAAAGGACTCTACCTCTTTTCCTGACTTAAATCCAGAAAGAAACTCAGCTTTTGTCTTTAGCTTTTTCACTGATTCATGTCTCTTTGCTCTTCCTACGGCTAAAGGGTCCATTGCTTCAAAAATCATATGGGAATTTGTAAAGTTATCTGCTAATTTTTTAAACAATTCTTGTAATTGTTCCATACTAAAATACATTAGTATTCCCTCTGCAATAAAAAGAACTTTATCCCTTTTGTCTATTAAATCTATCCACTGGTAATCAAATAAAGATTTTTCTATAAATTTAAGTTGATCCGTTTCATCTATAAATTTTTTTCTAATATTAATTCCCTCTACCAAATCTATATCATACCAATTAGCTTCCTTAATATCTATTCTCGTAGGTCGTGTATCTAAACCTGCGCCCATATTTATTATAGTTCCTTTAGGATTATTTTCAATATATTCTTTAGTCAAATTATCTAATATTTTAGTTCTTGCTGCAACTCCAACTTGTGTTTTATAAAATTCATCATAACTGCCAAATATGGAAAAATCATAATCAATTTGTTCTATTATCTCTAAAGCTTTAAAATCTTTTATTATACTATCTTCTCTTTTTGTCTCCTGTGCCTTCGCCCATAATGGTATAAGCATTGTTTCAGGAACCCCTACTAATTGCACCTCATGCTTTTGCATATTAATTCACTCCTTCTATATATTTAATATTTGTACTTTTCTTAAACCTTTTCATAATAAACCCCTTAATATCGTCTAATATTGTGTAAACTACTGGAACAACAATCAAAGTAAGTATGGTAGATGTAATCATTCCTCCCATTATGGCATGGGCCATTGGTGCTCTGGCTTCTGCTCCAGGTCCTAATGCTAGGCCTAGAGGAATCATCCCAAATATGGTTGACAAGGAAGTCATCATTATAGGTCTAAACCTTGTATTTCCAGCCTTCAATATGGCCTCAGTTCTCTCTATGTTAGCTTCCCTTTGCTGCTTAATATAATCAATGAGCAATATGGCGTTTTTTGTAACTAATCCCATAAGCATTATTACACCAACCATAGACATCATGCTCAAATCACTACCTAGAGCTAATAAGCCAAGTATTGTTCCGATTATGGCCAAAGGCAATGATAGCATTATAGCAAAAGGGTCTATGAAACTTTCAAATTGGGCTGCCAATATGAAGAAGATAAACAATACGGCTGTAACTAATGCTTTGAGCATATTTATAAATGTCTCCTCCATCATCTCAGCATCTCCCTTTGCCTCAATTGAATAACCTTCTGGAATTTCTATTTCCTTTTCTAATCTATCAAAGAATATTTTATTGAACTCTCCTATTGAAACTCCATCCACATTTGCTGATACAAAGACTTCCTTCTTTCTGTCAAATCTTCTAAGTTCATTTGATGTAGTATCAAATATAATATTAGTAACTTGATCTAAGGAAACTAATTCTTCATTTTTGGTACTATATAAATATATATTTTCTAAATCACTCATATTTTTTCTCTCTTTATCATCAAGTATTAGCTTTACATCATATCTATCTTCACCTGATGAATATTTACTGACTACTTTTCCACTAAATAAAGTATGCATGGTATCTGCAATCTGAGCTGTAGATATTCCAAGATCATTAGCTTTCTCATGGTCAATTTTTATATTTACCTGTGGACTTCCCGGTTTATAGCTACTAGATACATCTACAGCACCTGGAATTCCATTCATAAGCTTTACTGTCTTTTCTCCTAGTCTTTGAATCACTTCTGGATCCTCTCCTAAGACATATATCTGAACCTTCTTATCCGTATCAAATGCTTTTATATTAAAAGCACTTTGAATACCGGGTATCTCTTTAAATTTATTTCTAAGCTGTGCAATTACTTGTTCTATAGTAAGCTCCCTATGATTTTTATCATTTAGTTTTACAAATATGTCTATTTTATCTGATTTTATAGTTCCATATGTTTTTATAACATGAGGTGTATCATTTAATATTTTTTCTATTTCTAATGTTTTCCTCTCAGCTGCATCCATACTAAGGCCCGAATCTAATTCCACTGCAATCATAAATTCTCCTATATCAGCAGTAGTTATAAAGCTTGATCCTAAATGAGGTATAGTCATAAGACTTCCTACGAACATTAATATAGCTATAATCATTGTAACTATTCTGTGCCTTAATGATATTCTCAAAACACTTAAATAAACTTTTATGAGTCTATCAAAGTTATTGTTAAAGTGATCTAATACTCTATACACTATATTTCTATTCTTTGTTAGGTTCTCCATTTTTAAAAGCCTTGAAGAAAGCATAGGTGTAAGTGTAAGGGCAACTAATGTGGATACTAAAACACTAAAGGCCACGGTTATGCCAAATTGTTGAAAAAACCTTCCTATCACTCCATCCATAAGTCCAACGGGCAAGAATGCTGCAACAATTGAAAGGGTTGTAGCAATAATAGCAAAACCTATTTCTTCCATAGATTCTTTTGCTGCTTCCATGTTTTTTTTTCCCATACTCATATGCCTTGATATATTTTCTATGACAACTATGGTATCGTCTATTAACATTCCTACGGAAAGAGAAAGTGCCATAAGAGACATGGTATTTAATGAAAATTTTAATATCTTCATAACAAAGAAAGTTGTTATGATTGAAGTTGGGAGAGTTATGGCACTAATCAGTGTACTTCTCCAATCCTTTAAGAATACAAATATAACAAATATGGCCAGAATACTTCCTATAAAAATAGTTTGAATAACATCTTCTATGGAATTTCTAATATTTATTGAATTATCCATTATTACTTCTATCTTTACATTTGCAGGTAAATCCTTTTGTATTTTGTCTATTGTTTTCTTTATTTTATCTGCTATCTCCACAGTATTTGTCTTTGCTTGCTTTATTATATCTATACCTATAGATTCACTACCACTATAGCTTGATAAACTGTCTTGTTCCTTTATTCCATCTACTACTATGGCAATATCCTTTACATAAATTAATACTCCATCTTTTTTCCCTACTACTAAATTGTAAAAATCCCATATATTTTTTAAATTCCCCTCTGTACGTAAAAATATTTGGTTATGGGCCATTGTAAGTTTGCCCACTGGCACATCCATATTTTCGCCCTTTAAGCTATTTACAACCTCTTCAGTAGTAAGTCCATATGCAGCCATTTTTTCTTTATTTAACTTTATTTGAATTTCTCTTTCTGCCCTGCCATATATATTCACTGCTCCCACACCATCTATTGATGTTAATTTTTCCTTTATTTTATCGTCTACTATCTGTGTAAGATTTTTCATTGTCCCATTTCCCGTTACAGCTATAGTTACTATGGGTGCAGCACTTGGGTCAAACCTTTCAATAATTGGCTCTTCTATATCAGCAGGTAACTGGCCTCTTACTGAGCTTATTTTATCCCTGATGTCTTGGGCCGCAACAGGTGCAGAAGTTTCTAAAGTGAATTCTGCCCAAATAATTGAAACCCCTTCTCGAACAATTGTATAAATATGCTTAACCCCAGCTACCTGAGCCACTGCTTCTTCAACTTTCTGAGAAATATTATTTTCAATCTGCTGAGCAGATGCTCCTGGTTCTACAATAGTTATAGATACATAGGGAAACTCCATCTCTGGATATTCATTTACACTTAAATCAAAATAGCTAAGTATTCCAAGGGTTACTAGTCCTAAGATTAAAACAATTGCAAAAACTGGTCTTTTTATACTAACATCAGATATATACATAAGCTACTCCCCTTTCCTCACTTATTTAAAAGTAACTTTACCAAGTCTTCATCTTTTAATTGATTTAAATTTGTAACAGCAACCACTTGATCCTTTTGTAATCCTGATTTTATAACTACATTATCATTTATAATTTCTCCAATTTCTACGGATACCCGTTTAGCTTTATTCTCATCTATAACATATGTATAGTATTCCCCTTCTCCACCGAGTAATGACTTAACTGGTATGTAGACCAGATTATTTTCATTTCCCGTTTTAATATGACAACTAGCAAACATACCTGGCTTTAAAAGAAAATCTTTATTTTTTATAAGTATCTTAGTTTTAAAAGTACGATTGGACTCTTTTGCTATACTCCCTATTTCTTTTATATATCCTTTAAATTCTTTATCTCCATAAGAATCTATCTCTATTTTTACTTCTTGATTTAATTTTACTTTTGATAAATCAGACTGTTTAATATTTACAATCATATATACAGAAGAAATATCTCTTATTTCCATTAACTCCATTCCTGGTGATAAAACTTGCCCTATTGACACATCTTTCCTTGTAACAATTCCCTTCATAGGTGAAAAAATTGATGTATTACTAAAAGCTTCTTTAGCAATTGCAATTCCTGTTTCAGCACTTCTCAACTCTGCCTTTGCCACTAAGTATAGAGTATTTACATTATCATATTCACTTTTAGATACTATCCCCTGATCATATAATCTTTTTACTCTATCATGATTTATCTTTGCTGAATCAAAATTAGCCTTTGCTTTTTCAAATGTGGCTTTAGATAATTCCACATTATTTTCATTATCTTCTCTTTCTAGTCCCAAAAGTAACTGACCCTTCTTAACAAAATCTCCATCCTTTGCTTTTATCATATTGACCTTTCCAGATATTTTACTACTTACAAAAGCCTTTTCTTTTTCTTCTATGGTTCCTGTAAGATGAATGATTTCTTCTACTTCCATTTCCTTAACCTTTTCCCCTTGAATATTCATGACTATTGGTAAAATTTTCTTAGTGTCTTCAGCTTTTCCTACAAATAAACCATCTTTTTTCGAATACCCACCAATACCAATAATCCCTATTATCAGGAGTATTATTACTTTCTTTTTAATTTTCACAATTCTCCCCCCTTTTTTAGCAACCGACGTCACCGTCAATTAATTATATCATCATTGATAATCATTATCAATAACTTTGTGTTTTTTTACTAATTAAAACAAAAGAAGATTAGGATATATTCCTATCCTAATCTCCTTTTATAAAACTACATCTATTCTGTAATATAAACTATTCCTATACAACTTTATTTCTATCTTCACCCTTTAAAAAGCTATCTATATTTAATGCAATTTCCTCCATGAGAGTATGTCTAGCTTCCTTACTAGCCCATCCTATATGGGGAGTTATTAGTATTTTGTTCTTATCTTCCAATTTGAATAGAGGACTATTTTCTCTCATTGGTTCCTTTTCCAAAACATCTAAGGCTGCACCTCTTATTTTATTTTCATTTAGTATTTTAATTAAATCCTCTTCATTAACAATGCCACCCCTGCCCACATTTATTAATATGGAACTTTCTTTCATACACTTTAAATTTTCGTAGTTTAATAAATTTTTAGTTTTATCATTGAGTGGAGCATGAATAGATACAATATCTGAAACTTTTAAAAGTTCCTCTAAATCTAATTTCACATATTTATCATTTATATTTTGTCCAGATGTGGAGTAATACACAATAGTAGCGCCAAAGGCTTTCGCTATTTCGGCCACATTCTTACCTATATTACCAAGTCCAATAATTCCCCATATCTTCCCTTTAATTTCATAATAGGGCTTTTGAAGATTAGTAAAAATATTGCTTTTCACATATTCTTTACTCTTTACATATTCATCATAATAGGCCATATTTTCTAATATATAAAATAACATGGCAAAGGTATGCTGAGTTACACTGTTAGTAGAATACCCTGCCACATTACATACCCTTATACCTGCTTTTAAACAATAACTTAAATCAATATTGTTAGTACCTGTAGCTGCCACACATATTAATTTTAAATTATCTGCCCTATTCATGTTCTCTTCATTAAGGAGTACTTTGTTAGTTATTACTATATGTGCATTTTTTATTCTTTCTTCCACTTCATTTTCCTTTGTTGTTTCATATGTAATAACCTCTCCATACTCATTAAGTCCCTCTAAACCAATATCTTCACCCAAAGTTTTTCTATCTAATATAACAATTTTCATTTTTTCACCTACCCCTTTATTCTTTATAAAAATTCCTTACCTAATCCAATTATACATTTAAGCTTCACCTTTTTACTATAACCTATTACTCCTAACATATATATACCACTTCCAAACTCAATAACCTTTAGCTACCTACAAGTTTCTATAGATCAAAAATTTTTCAGAAGGTGGAACATCAGAACATCCTATGCTGCAAACAATTATGAACCTTCTATCTTAATTATAAGATGTACAGCTTATAGTCTGATAGTGACTTACCTTTGAAAATATTTTTGATTTATAGAAACGTAGTAGGTTCACAAAAGTTAAGTTTGGAAATAGTTTGTCTCTCTATATATACCTCATGTAAACTGCACTTATGTGTGTCTATGAAGTGAAATAAATCAATTAAGATAAAATAAGACTAGGATACTCTCATATCCTAATCTTATAAAACTACCTCTATTTCATATCCACATGTGGGACACTCAGTATCTGTAATATAAACTTGTGCCATCATATTTTGTCTATCTATTAAAAGCTCCTTACATTTAGGACAATAGGTGGAATTATCCATGTTAGGAACATTTCCTACAAATACATAGTTAAGATGTTCTTGTGCCCTTTTTTGAGCCTCTAAGATAGTATTTATTTCTGTGGCTGGTAAATTCATCTTATAAGTAGGAAAATATCTACTTAAATGGAGAGGAATATTCTTATTTATTTGTGCTAAAAATTTACTTATTTCTTCCACTTCCTCTAAAGAGTCATTTAAAGAACTTACTAAAAGGGTAGTTATCTCCACATGACAATGCTTAGCTGCATACTCTATAGTTTCCATTACGGGCTTTAAGCTTCCTCTACATATTTTTTTATAATATTCCTCGCTAAAGCCCTTTAAGTCTATATTCATGGCATCCACATAGGGCATTAACTTTTCTAAAGCCTCTTTAGTTATATATCCATCTGTTACTAATACTACCTTTATATCTTCATAATTTTCTTTTAAATCCTTTGCCACATCATATACATATTCATACCAAATTGTAGGTTCATTATATGTAAATGCAATTCCCGTATTATTATCTAAGTTTGCCGTAGTATCTGCTAACTTCTTAGGTTCAACAAATTCACTCTTTGGTCTCTCTTGAGATATGGAATAATTTTGACAAAAGCCACAGGCAAAATTACATCCGAAGCTTCCTACAGATAAAATTAAAGTACCTGGCTTAAAATGAAACAGTGGTTTTTTTTCTATGGGATCTTGATTGGCAGATGCTATTTCACCATAATTTATAGTTTTTAGTTCCATATCCTTATTAGTCCTTACTCCACATAATCCAAATTGATTTTCTCCTATAT
Source organism: Anaeromicrobium sediminis (assembly GCF_002270055.1). NCBI lineage: Bacteria > Bacillati > Bacillota > Clostridia > Peptostreptococcales > Thermotaleaceae > Anaeromicrobium > Anaeromicrobium sediminis. Next base: position 37,172 of record NZ_NIBG01000030.1, read on the forward strand.
GGCAATTATGGGGACATAAAAAACAATGTATCTTTTCACCTTTTATTTCATAAAACATGGCCTTTTTTTCCATAGTATCACCTATTCCTTGTGTCTTATTACTTTAAATCTCTCTACTTCATAAGCTTCATCTTCTTCTATGCCAGCCTTTCTAAGGACAATATTTAATTGTTCTTCCACCGTATTTACACCTTCTAAGTCTGGTAATAGCAGACCTGATTTTCTACCACTTTTTACTATTACCCCATACTCCTTTGGATCTAATTCACTAATAGAAGCCTTTTCAGGTTTAGTAAGCACATCTACAGAAAAGTCTATATCCTTTAATTCCTCTAAATGAACAGGATTAAATCGAGGGTCATGCTCTCCAGCTTCCACTGCATTTCTAATTATTTCACTGGCAATATTTTTAGTAGTTGGAAGGAATGTACCTATACAACCCCTTAAATCTCCGTCTACCTTTAGAGAGACAAAAACACCCCTAGCTTCATTTTTCATCTCATCTGTCACATACTCTGGCATATCCGTATAAGTTCCATGGGTTAAATAATGGGTCAAACTCTCTCGCGCTAACCTCACATAAGGATCTGCACTTGCTAATTTATTTTTAAATTTTTCTTCTCTACTCTTTACTATTTTTTCATATCTATTTTCATTAGATTTTTCAAGATTAAATTTTACAACACCATAGCCTACTCCAAAGGGACCTTCATAGGATAGGACTTCTCCACTTATATTATAGTCATTCATAGCTCCTGCCATAATATAGATAGATCTCATTCCACATTCCCCAGCTTGTTCTATTATAGTAGGGTCCATATTAAATATTTCTAATATATCTCCTTCTCCTAAATATTTAATAATCTCTTCATCAAATTTAGGTCCATAGGGACTATACTCATAGGGCCCGAGCTCTTTTAGCTTATGGGATAAATCTCCGCTACCTATTATAACAGCATTCTTCCCTGCATGGTCTAATGCCTTTTCTAATGCCATACCAAACTTGTATAGTTGCATTTTAGACAACATTCCATAAGTTATATGTACTAAATTAAAGTCTTTATACTCTTTTTCTATAAAATATAGGGGAACTAATGCTCCATGGTCTAATTCATATTCTACCCCATAGGTATCAGCAGCATTTTTATCAATCTTTGCCACCATTACACCTTCACCATTGGAGTAAGCATATATTTCATCTACTAATCTTTTATCATTATTAAAAGATAAACCTACCTCATCTACTCCAAACTTTCTTAAATCACCACTTATACTAGTTCCATAGGATATGGCTACTGCATCATTAAATACAGGGCCATGGGGAGTTATTACTATTATAGTATCTGGCTTTAGATTGCCAATTTCCTTAGCAATTTCATTGCAAGAATCTATAGTATTCTGTATTTTTCTCTCTTCTCCCTTTCCCACCTCTGGCAAAATTATTGGAGGGTGGGGCATTAAATAGGTTTTTAAAATTTTTCCCATTATATCACCTCTAAATTTATTATTCCTTTTTAATAATTTTATAGTCTATTCAATAAAATTTTATCACAGTATATGGTATTTTTTGTTATTCATCTTGTGTTATTTTGTCGATTTATTAAAAAAATAAAAAAAATTAAAAAATTTTTAATCGCGTTCAAAAAATAATCGCGATTACGAAACCCTTGAAATCATGCCATTTCTAGGCTTTTCCACCCTTTCAAAAGGGCTACAACCTTGTCTATCACTGGATTTGGGGTGTAGAATTCTTTAGAAGTTTGTGGTAAAATTAACTCAGGTTGAATCTTTGGTGTTATCATATTAAAATCAACAACTCTAATTTAACCAAGACTCATATTTCCCCCAAGAAAATAGAGCATTAAGTTAATTAGAAATTTAATTAGAATTGTGGAATATTTTTCGTCTTATATTCTACAGTTTGAGCCATTTTATGGTTTTATAAGACTACCTTAAAGATTCAAACCTTACCAGTTTTACTCACCTTTCTTAAAATGACCCTTCGAAAGAAGGGTTATTTTAATTTCTTTATTTTTATTTAATTCATTCTAATCTCGAACCATCTATTCGCCAAAATTCTTTATAAAATTACCTCATATAATTAATTTTTAAATATTATTGAATATAATATAACCTAATTAGTAACTCTAAAAATAGGATAATTACTTAATTTATCCCTATACATATATAAAGCTATTAAATATTAATTAAAATAATGTTAAAAATTTATTGTTTAAAGTTTAACTTGGCTGAGTATATATATAATACAAAAATGAAACATATAAATTCAGGAGGTTATTATGAAGTCACTAAAATTAAAAGATGATATATATTGGGTTGGATCATTAGATCCTAACTTAAGAGTATTTGATATTATTATGTATACAGAATTCGGTACAACTTATAATTCCTATGTGGTTAAAGGTTCAGAAAAAACTGCTTTAATAGAGACGGTAAAGGTAAAATACTTTGATTCTTATCTGGAAAGATTAAATAAACTAGTAGACATAGATAAGATAGACTATGTTATTGTAGACCATACGGAACCAGACCATGCAGGTTCTATAGAAAAGTTATTAGAAATAAACCCTAAAATAAAAATAGTAGGTTCTCCTACGGCATTGAGATTTATGAAGGATATTGCAAACAGAGAATTTGATTCCATATCCGTTGGAAGTGGAGACACATTGTCCCTAGGAAATAAGACATTAGAATTTTTCAGTGTTCCATTCTTACATTGGCCAGATTCCATATATACTTATGTAAGAGAAGATAGTGTATTATTCACTTGTGATTCCTTTGGTTCTCATTATTCCTTCGAGCCAATACTAAGTAGTAAAATCACTAATGAAGAAGATTATATGAGTGCACTTAAATACTATTATGATATGATTATGGGACCATTTAAGCCCTATGTTCTTCAAGCGGTTGACAAAATTAAAGATTTAGATATTGACATAATAGGCCCAGGCCATGGACCAGTTCTTGATGAAAATCCTAGAAAGATAGTGGATATCTACAAAGAATGGTCTACAGAATCAAATCCTAACACTAAAAAGACTGTAGTAATTCCTTATGTATCATCCTATGGATATACGGGAGAATTAGCTAATGAAATAGCAAAGGGTATTAAAAGTGCAGGAGATATAGAAGTTAAATTATTTGATCTAGTAGAAGAAAAATCCACAAAGGTATTAAATGAAATTTATTGGGCAGATGGAGTATTATTTGGAACTCCTACTATAAATGGAGAAGCCTTAAAACCAATTTGGGATTTAGTTACATCCATGTTCCCTCCTACTCATAGTGGTAAAGTAGCATCAGCCTTTGGTTCCTATGGATGGAGCGGAGAAGGTGTTCCTCATATTGTGGAAAGACTAAAACAACTTCGAATGAAGGTATATGGAAAAGGTCTTAAAGTAAGATTCAAGCCATCAGAGGATAATTTGTCGGAAGCCTTTGAGTTTGGTGTAAACTTTGCTAACAGCGTTTTATCTGGAAAAGTTCCTACTACTTTTGAAGACAAAAAACCCATTACTATAAAAACTCAAGCTGGTGAAATAAAGGCTTGGAAATGTGTAGTATGTGGAGAAATATTCGAAGGAGAAGAACCTCCTGAAATATGTCCAGCATGCGGTGTAGGTAGAGATCAATTCATAGAAATTCCTCGCGAAAATGTAACTTATAAAAATGATACGGACGAAAATATAATAATCATTGGTGGTTGTGCTGCTGGCGTAGCTGCTGCTGAAGCCATACGAAAACGAAATGAAAGTTGCTCCATTGAGATAATAAGTAAAGAAAAGGTTTCTGGATACTATAGGCCAAACCTATCTAAAAACCTTGTTGGCCATTTAGATGATGATGATTTCTATATCCACCAGGTAGATTGGTATACTGAGAATAATATTACCTTAACCTTAGGAAATGAAGTAACTAGTGTGGACCCTAAAAATAAAACAATCACATTAAATAATTCTGTTACTAAGAGTTTTGATAAATTAATATTTGCAAATGGAAGTAGATCCTTTGTTCCTCCAATTAATGGAGTTGAAAAGGAAGGTATATTTACTTTAAGAACTTTAAAGGATTCTGAAAATATTAAAGCTGCTGCTTCTAACTCTAAATCTGCCGTAGTAATAGGTGGAGGAGTATTAGGTCTTGAAACTGCTTGGGAATTACACAGATTAGGCCTAAAGGTAAGTGTAATTGAAATGGCTCCTAGAATATTCCCTCGTCAATTAGATTTAGTTGGCTCTAGCATGTTAGAAGATAAAATAAAAGATTATATGGACATATTTAAAGGTGCATCCATTGATTCTATTGTGGGTGAAGATAAAGTTAGTGGAGTTAAGTTAAAGGATGGCACATTAATAGAAAGTGATTTAGTTGTAATATCAGCAGGTGTACGCGCCAATGCAGGGTTAGCTAAAGAGGCTAATATGGATACAAATCATGGTATAGTTGTAAATGAGTTTATGGAAACTAGCATGAAAGATATTTATGCTTGCGGTGATGTGGCTGAGTTTGATGGCGTAAACTATTGCCTATGGGAAGAAGCCTTAGTACAAGGTAATATTGCCGGTGCAAATGCAGTTGGAGATACTATTCCTTACGAAAACATAATACCTAGTGTATCCTTCAACGGATTAAATACTAGCATATTCTCCATAGGAGATACAGGAAAAGATGAAAATGCAGATTATCAAGTAGTAGAAATAAAAGATGACAAAAAAGGCATCTACAAAAAAATGTACTTTGTAAATAAAGCCTTTGTAGGAGGCATATTAATAGGAGATACTTCTAAATCAGTAAATATGATTCAAGCTTATAAGGAAAAAACCCTACTATCTGATATGATAAGTCTAATAAATCAATAATAGAAACGTCCACCATAAGGTGGACGTTTTCACTTTATTTAATTGGTATATGTTCAAGGGCATTATTTAAAATATCGTTTACTAACTGACTTTTATTTCTATTAGTTTCTTTACACACCATATGGAGTTTCCTAAGAAGTATTTTATCAATTTGCAAGGTTATAGTTTTTTTATCACTATCTATAATCTTTTCATAATTATTAATATGAACTAAATTATCCCTCATAAGTATCACTCCTTAGGTCTTTTATTTATTTTAACATACTTTTTAAATTTTCTGAATAGTTCGCATTAATTCATATGTATATTTTAATTAAATTGTTATCTCAATCCTATTTCCATCTAAATCTAAAACACAACTTTCATAATATCCATCACCAGTTGTTCGTGGTTCACTTACTATCTTGTATCCTTCTGCTCTTAATTTTTCCGTTAATTCCTCTACCTTTACTTTTGAACCAACTGAAAAAGCAATATGAATTATCCCCATATATTGTTTCTCAATATCATTTGCATTTAAAGGTATTGAAGACATTTGCATTAATTCAATTCTGGTACCATCTTCAAATTTTATGAAATAAGATTCAAATCCTTTTTTGGAATTGACATATTTTTCTCCACAAGTTCCATGAAAAAATTTAATATAAAAGTCTTTAAGCTTTTCTAAGTTTTTTGTCCATATTGCAACATGTTCAATCCTCATAATTTGATCCTCCCTATAAATTATAATTATACACCCTACTATGACGCCCAAAGGTTACGCTAATAGGGTATTTATTAACCTACTATCACGCCCACAAGGTTACGCTAATAGGGTGCTTATAACTTACACTTTTAAATTTATTTTGCAAGCATAACATTTATTTCATATTTATTAAAAGCATCCATCAATGTTTTATTAGGCAATTGACCCGTAATAATTATGTCAATTTGTGATAAATCAGCAAATTTGAAAAATCCCTTTTTACCAAACTTTGAGCTGTCAACTAGCAAGATTACTTGATCCGCTTGTTCAATCATCTTTTTCATCACAAAACCATCCTCTTGAAAGGCAACCATCACACCTTTTTCTGTAACACCACAGCAGCCTACAAATGTTTTATCTACACAATAATTTGAAAGCATAGATATAACTGAAGGACCATATAAAAAACGTTGTTCTTGATTTAATTGACCACCCAACAAGTGAATATCTACTCCAGGTTTATTTGAAAGTATATCTGCTTGATTAATGGAATTTGTAATAACAGTACAACTATCTACTTGTAAAAACTCTGCACATGCTTGTACAGTTGTAGCAGTATCCATAATAATTTTGTCATCATTTTTAATTAATGATGCAGCTAGTTTCCCAATGGCTTTTTTTTCTTTTGAATCAGTATAAAGACGATCTTTATAGCTTTTTATTTCTCTAGTTATAGTTGGTAAAAGAGCCCCTCCACGTGTTCGAAGAATAGAACCTTTTTCTTCTAACTTTACTAAATCTCTTCTTGCTGTGTCTCTAGATACATTACATAGATTACAAATTTCTTCTACACTAATCTTTTTATGTTCACCTAAGTATTTTAAAATCATCTGTATTCTTTCTTCCTGGTACATGGGTCTTCACCTCTGTTTTATTTATTTCTAATTTAATTATAAGTTGAACTAAGTAATTTTTCAAGTATTTTTAAGTGTTTTTAAGTATTTTTAATTAAATATAAGTGTTTATATGTTTTAAGTAAAAAAAGAACAAGTCATATACGACTTGTTCAGACAGTGCTTAAGTTATATATCTGAAAATTCAATATTAATTTTCTGTTTTATATAAGCTTCCTTTTCCATTATTGTACTTGATCTTTCATTTATAGATGCATACTCCACAGGTAGTTTTATAATAAATTCACTTCCCTTACCATATTCACTACTTAAGGATATTGTTCCTCCTTGCATCTCTACTAAAGATTTTACTATAGATAATCCTATGCCACTACCCTCGTGATTTCTTGTAAATGACTTATCTACCTGTCTAAATCTATCGAAAATCAAGTCAATATTCTCCTCTTTTATTCCTATGCCCGTATCCTTTATTACAATCTTCACATTATGAATTTCATCAAAAATATTAACATATATACATCCACCCTCTGGTGTGAATTTTACGGCATTTGATAATAAATTAAGTATAATTCTGTCCATACTCTCCATATGGCAACTCACTATTTTTTCCTCAATTTCTGTATCAAATTCTATGTATAACCCCTTATTTTCTACATAATCTACAACTGATGATGTAATATCTTCAACTACAGATACTATATTATATTTATCCATCTTTATATTAAAATATCCTGCATCTATTTTAGTAATATCTAATAAATTATTTACTAATCTTAATAGTCTATAACCATTCTGTTTTAATGTTTTCATGCTTTTATCTTGTTTAGGTACAAGTGATTCAGATGTATTTTCAAGAAGTTGGATTGCACCTAAAATTATTGTTAATGGAGTTCTTAATTCATGAGATAAATTAGCAAAGAATTCGTCCTTGATTCTATCATGTTCTATTTTTTCTCTCAATTTTTTTTCTTCTTCATAAACTTTTTCTTCTAGCTCTAAGATTTTCTTTTTTTCAGTGACATTTTTACATAAGACTAATGCATAGTTATTACCTTTTACTTCTATGGTGCTCCCAAATATCTCCATTTGGATCACTTCGCCATTTTCCCTAAAAAACATTTCTTCTACAACAGGTTCGAAATATCTTCCTTCTGTAACAGCTTCATATCTTTCTTGTCCTATTACATCTATGTTAAATTTTACAAAACTTTCTACATGTTTTCCAATTACATCCTCTGGATTTTCAAATCCAAAAATCTCTGCCGCTTTTTTATTTAAATATTTAAACTCCAATTTTCTATGTACAAAAACTGCATTTGGTGATGACTCAATAATTTCTTCCAGCAATTGAAGCTTGTCATCTATTTTACTAATATAAGCTTTTCCTTTTACACTTGTTATTAGTGATATTATATTTAAAATTAATAACAAAATAATTCCACCTATGACAGTAGCATAATTTATCTTAATTTTATAAACATAAAAAATTAATCCTAATAATATAGCCAAACAATTAATCCAACTATATATAATAAGCTGTACATGGCCTATCTTTTGTAATTTCATTAAAAAACCTCCTAAAGAGTGTAAAACATGGTAAAATACATATACATTTTACCATGTTTTATACTCTTTAGTAACTATACGTGAATTTTATCTTGAGAAAAATATCTATTAAAAATCCCATACTTATCTATATGTTTTAGATTATTACTACAAGAAAGGGTCACTGGCCTATAACCAGTAGCCCCATTTCCCATAGAAATTTGAGTCTTTATTCCTACAAAGAGTATGGTCTCACCACACGCTCGTCTCATTATGCATTTTTACTTAATCAAACTTAGTGATTTCTAATATAATGAGTTCTATTTCTATGTATCCCTTTTATAATAAATTTATCAGAATATTATTGTTTACCAATTATACTCAATTTGAACCAAAACTCCACACCAAATTCCTTGTTTATTACGCCATATTCTTCTTCATGGTGTTCCATAATGGATTT
>NZ_NIBG01000031.1 GCF_002270055.1 Anaeromicrobium sediminis
TTATTAACAATACTAGTAACTCCATAAGTGGATTAAAAATGATATATTCAAAATTAGAAATGATCTACGGAAAAAACTTTCATATTGATATACAAAGTCTGGAGAATGAAGGTACCCGTATAAAAATTTTCCTGCCTTCTCACCATAGAAACTTAGGAGGTGAACCATGTTAAGAGCCTTAGTAGTAGATGATGAAAAATCTTCTGGAGAAATAATAAAGTATTTAGTCAATATGAATAATTTCCCCATAGAGATTATAGGTCATGCCTATAGTGGCGATGAGGCCATAGACCTTATTCACAAATTAAAGCCTCAAGTGGTTTTTATTGATATACAAATGCCAGTATACAATGGCCTTCAAGTGATGGAAAAAATCAATAGTTCTTATGATGGCGCTATAAAATTCATAGTCATAACAGCCTATGCATATTTTGAGTATGCTCAGCAGGCCTTAAGATTGGGAGCCAAGGATATATTATTAAAACCCATTGATAATAATCAATTTATTAAAACTATTAAAGAGAACATAGACTTTATATACACTAAAAATGAAACCTTCAATGAAATTATAAATTATATAAATAATAATTATGAAAAGAATTTAGAACTTAATAAATGTGCTCAACACTTTTATTTAAGCCCTAATCACCTATCTAGGATGTTCAAAAAATATTTAAATAAAAACTTCATAACCTATTTAAATGAACTACGCATAAAAAAGGCACAGGAGTTACTAATTGAAAGCAACTTGACTATCCAAGAAATTTCCCATTTAGTTGGATATAATAATTTAAACTATTTTTATAGAAACTTTAAACAATGTCATAATACTACTCCTAAAAAATTTAGGGAAAAACATTCAACTATTTTATACAAATAATGATTACTAGTTAATTTTGTTCAAAAACCCATCATTTTAGTTAATATTTATTCTCCATATTATATGAAATAATAAATTAGAGGAATAAATAATAAACTAGAGTAAAGGGGGATGTAAAATGCTAGAAACATTAAAAAACAGTGATTCAAAATTGTATGATATTGTAATAGAAGAATATAATCGTCAACAAAATAGCCTTGAAATGATTGCATCAGAAAGTTTCGTTCCTAGAGAAATATTAGAACTCCAAGGAAGTATACTAACTAACAAAACTATGGAAGGATTTCCTGGCAGAAGGTATCATTCTGGCTATGAGGTAATTGATAAAATGGAGACCTTGGCAATAGAAAGGGCTAAAGAATTATTCGGTGCCCAGCACGCAAATATACAACCCCATTCTGGCTCTCAAGCTAATCAATGTGTATATGCATCCATATTAAATCCCCAGAATAAAGTTATGGGACTTAGGCTAGACCAGGGTGGTCATTTGACTCACGGTTCTAAGGTGAATTTTTCAGGAAAGATATATAATTTCATGTCCTATGGATTAAATAAAGAAACTGAATTAATAGATTATGAAGAATTAGAAAAGTTGGCAAAAGAATTCATGCCTAAGCTCATAGTCACTGGAGCTAGCTCCTACCCTCGTTTTATAGATTATGAAAGGATAGGATATATTGCAAAATCTGTTAATGCATATTTCCTAGTTGACATGGCACACGTTGCAGGACTAGTAGCAGCAGGAATCCATCCTTCCCCTGTGCCTCATGCGGATTTTGTAACTTCTACTACTACAAAGACTTTAGCTGGCGCTAGGGGAGGTTTTGTCCTTTGTAAAGAAGAATTTGCCAAATCATTAGATAAGGCAGTTTTTCCTGGAGTACAAGGTTCTTGTCATCTTCATACTATGGCTGCCAAAGCCTTTACTTTTAAAAATGCCATGACTAATGAATTTAAAAAGACCATGAAACAAGTAGTAAAAAATTCAAAACACCTGGGGAAGCAATTATCTAACAAAGGCTTTAGACTAGTAACAGGTGGTACAGATAATCATCTATTGTTAGTGGACCTTCGTCCTAAGGGTTTAACTGGAGCAGACCTTGATAACGCCCTCTCTAGTGTGGGGATTACGGTAAATAAAAATATGATTCCTTATGACCCACAAAAACCTATGATAACAAGTGGTATAAGGATAGGTACTACAGCCATGACCATAAAGGGAATGAAAGAGGCACAAATGGATCAAATAGCAGATTTAATAAACAAGGTAGCAGATAATATAAATAATAAAGAAATGCTAGAACAGGTAAAAATACAAGTTCAAAGCCTTGCTATGGACAATTAATTTTATATTAATATTCCCTAATCAATAACAAAAAAGAAAGGTATGATACTGCCTAGAACGTATCATACCTTTCCTATTATAAAGGAGTAGTGCATGCCACTAGGACCCTTGACCCTAATAGCATCACACCATATTATATTTATAGCCTAAATTTTTTAAATATATACCTTTAAATTTATATTATTTATTGTATCATTGTAACTATCCCTATTTCATTTCTTTAAATTTTAAATAGCCTTTCTTCCTTAAATCGCAGGCTGGACAATCTCCACATCCATTTCCTACAATTCCGTTATAGCAAGTTAATGTTTCATTCTTAACTATATGAAGCACTCCTAAATCGTCTGCCATCTTCCATGTTGCTGCCTTGTCTATCCACATAAGTGGTGTATGGATTTCAAACTCATAGTCCATAGATAAATTTAGTGTTACATTTAAAGACTTGATAAATACATCTCTACAATCTGGATATCCACTATAATCACTTTGAGATACTCCTGTTACTATGTGATTGATTCCCCTTTGCTTTGCAAATACAGCGGCAAAGGTAAAGAATAATAAGTTTCTTCCATCCACAAAGGAATTTGGTAATCCTTCCTTAGGAGCTGTCTTGTCCACTTCTATGTCTACCCTAGTTAATGAGTTAGGTGCTAATTGATTTAGTAATCCTAAATCTAATATATGATGCTCTATACCATGTTTTTTACATATATCCTTTGCGCACTCTAATTCAAATTTATGTTTTTGATTATAATCAAAGGAAATGGCTATAACATCTCCAAACTTTTCTTTAGCCCAAAACAAACATGTAGTACTATCTTGCCCTCCACTAAATACTACAACAGCTTTTTCATTATTCATGTACCTTCAACTCCTTCTATGTAGGGGAAGTAAATTCCCCTTATATCATTCTAAATAATCTATTGTTCAACATTACATCCGTATTAAATCTACCTTTTAGGGTGGTCGTCATAGTCTTTGTACCAGTTTTTTTAATTCCTCTAACTGTCATACAACCATGTTCACCTTCAATAATAACTGCCACGTCTTCACTTTCAGTTATCTTCATTATTATATCAGCTATATCTTCTCCAATTCTCTCTTGAAGTTGTAGCCTTCTTCCTACCATATCTGCAATTCTTGCTATTTTGCTAAGACCTATTATCTTAACCTTTGGAATGTAAGCTACAGATACTTTCATGTTATACATTAAAGCTAAATGATGCTCACAATGACTAAATATTTCTATATCCTTCATTAATACCATGTCATTTTCACTATTGTTACTCTTTATATTTTCTTCAAATGTCTTTCCATACATTTCAGCTAAGTCATCATTTGAGTATTTCATTCCTTCAAATACTTCTTCGTACATTTTAGCCACTCGCAAAGGAGTTTCTCTTAACCCTTCACTTTCCGTATCAGCACCTAGTGCCTCTAGTATTCCTCTTACATGTTCTTCTATTTTTTTTATGTTCATTTTAAACTCCCCTTTCCTCTGGGTCCCAAATGAATTTATGCATTTGTAGTTGAAGTTTCACATCATTCAATCTATTTTCTTTCATATACTCTACAATCTGTGCAGGAGTAATTTCTTCAAAGGAAGGACTTAAGTATACATGACACTTATTAGTTAAATCATATTTTTTTATAATTTCTTTTGCCCTATCTAAATCTGACTTTGTCCCTGCCACAAATTTAACCACATCACTATTTTTTAAATAATTATAGTTATTAGTATACATTAGATCTTCCATGTTGCTTGATGGTAATTTATAGTCCAGAGTAAAGGAAGGTGGATTATCTAATTTTGAAAAAGTACCTATATCCACACTTCCATTTGTTTCAATTTCTATATTAACACTTTTATCTTGTGAAATAAACTCCAGGAGTTCATACATATTATCTTGAAGTAATGGTTCACCACCTGTTAGAGTCACATTTTTAACCTTACTCTCTTTAATAAGGTTATGTATTTCTTCTTTATTCATAAAAGTAAATTTAGTATGCTCCCTATTAGCCCACATAGTATCGCAATAACTACATGTAAGGTTACACCCCTTAAATCTAATAAATAAAGCCAATTCTCCCGCTCTTTTTCCTTCTCCGTTTATGCTTATAAAATGTTCTACTACCTTATACATTATCTTTCTCCTTCATATATGGCACAATTAGTCGGTGTTTCATAGACTTCTGCCCTTTTTACCTTATATCCCTTTTGTGTAATATAATCATAAAAATACTTAGAAAAGTTTTCAGCAGTAGGTCTAAAATTAACTTCCATTATTTTAAATCCTTCTTCTTTTAAAAGTTCTACCAGGTGTTTTTTCATAGTTCCCATTTCTATTATTAATTTGTGGTCATGGAAGTCTACTATTTCCTTTAAATCATTTTTTAAATCTCCAAAATCTACAACCATTCCATCTAATTGGCCACCAGATTTTAATTTCTCTTCCATAACCTCTACCACTACTCTCCATCTATGTCCATGAATATTACTACACTTTCCTTCGTATCCAGCTAAAAAGTGGGCACTATCGAAACTATGCTCTGATCTTAATATATACATCTATTTACCTCCATTTACCTTTTCACCATAATAACAAGATCCAATTGCCCCATTAAATTGAGGATTAGAAACTTTAATTATTTCATCATAATCATTTACTAAATATTTTTCTATCGCTTCATTTTTAGATACTCCACCTACTAATACTAATTTTTTTCCTCTAAACTTAGTAAGCATAGGTCTTAATCTCTTATACATTGAATAATTTACGCCTGCACACAATCTCTTAATATCTACACCCTTTGCAATTTGTCCTATTAATTCCGATTCTGAAAATACTGCACAGGTGGCATTTAATTCTACTGGGTCCTTGTAGTATTTACTCATTTCATCTAGGTCAATTTCTAATACATTAGCCATATTTTCCAAATATCTACCACAGGAAGCAGCACATTTTTCATTTAATTCTAAATCTGTTATAATACCCTTTTCTACCTTTACTATTTTCACATCTTGGCCACCCACATCTAATAATATGAAGTCCTTTAAATCAGTTTGGTATATAGCTCCATATACGTGAGCTTTTATTTCATTTATGGCTTTAAATTTACTTAGATCCGTATTATTTCTTCCATATCCCGTAGACACATAAATATCCACATCTTTAATTTTAAGTTTATCTAAATTAACTATTATCTTTTCATCATAAGTACAATAGTCCCTGTAAAAGGACATGGTACTTATTTTAAAAGTCTTTATAACTTCCTTATTTTCCATTAAGGCTATCTTTACTTCTCGGCTTCCTAAATCTATACCTAATATTTTCATATCCTACTCCTTTAAATCCTTCAGCATGTCTAAAAATGCTTCTAGTCTAAGCTTTGTTCTTTCATCTAATTTATTGCTAGTATCTCCTTCTATATTTAGAATAGGAATATCTAACTTCTCTTTTAATACAATATCTTCTATGGCCCTATAACAAAAGGCTTGAGTATAATGGATTATTCCATCTAACTTTCTTATGTCTATTTGCCTTTTTAACTCTTTTATTCTAAAGTTCACATCATATACATAAGTGTAGTCATAATATTGTTCATAAATGTCTTTAGCCTCATGAGCTCTTGGGAAAGCAAATTCCCTTTGAACCTCATTGTATACAATAAGTCCATCTTGTTCCTCTACAAAATCATATAAGTCTGCTGTCATAGGAGGAACTCCTATGTATCCTATTCTTAAAACCTTATTAAACTTTTTTCTTTTCTTATATTCATCTATTCTATTCTTTAGTTCTTCTCTAAAGATATTAATATCTCCCCATAAATCACTAAATGATACTTCATACAAGTGGTTTTCAAAACCGCTAACTTTTAAATCTTCATATGTTAATCTGTCTATTTCAATACCTAATTTTCTAACTTCATTTATCTCTTGTCTTACCTTTTCTACTTCATCTATAGTTACATTGAATCTGTCCATAAGATCATCTATTTGTATCTTTAAATCTTTCATTTTATGACTATGTGGAAATCCAAAGGGATGTACTTTTATTCCCTTTAATCCTAATACTTCTATAAGGCCCTTTGTATTAGAACAATCTCCTTCTGTAACTCCTACAATTTCTTTTATTCCCTTATCTATACAAACTCCATATATACCCTTTATCCAGGCACAAAGACTTTTGGGAAATCCATCTCTTTCAGCTATATCTATATATTTTTTATGATCCTCATCAGTTATAAATATATTATTTAAATCTATTGGTTTATATCCAGCAGCTAAAAGTACCTCAACAGGCACCGTTGTAGTTAATCCTATTTTTTTCAATGAATATCCTCCATTTCCTCTTACTCATATAACAAAGTAGCACTACAAAAGGACAGTATTAGCCCTCTTTTAGTTGAAAAAACAACAAAAAGGCATACTTCGTATGCTTCGCTATGAAACCCTATGGTTTCCTTCGACGATTGCTACTGCAATCTGAGCACCTTCCTTTAGAGCGGGCAGGGGAACTCTTCCCCTACAACCCCTTCCTTTTTTTATTGATTTATATGTTTTGTGTCAATTAACTTTTCTAGACAATAAAAAAAGGGCATAATCTGCCCTATAAACAAAAAACTACCTTGAGATAGTTAAGTCCTAGTTTTGTTTATAGACAGGATGGTTACGAACTGTCTTTCCTATTCATTTTGAAACTTTATTATAACATCATATTAGACTAAATTCAACAATATATGATGATTTAATATTAAATCATTTATTTGTATATAGAATTTGAAGTTTTTTGAAATTTTTAGAAATACTCTGTTATTTGAATCCTTTCCATTAATTATCCATCTTTTATTTATGTTTTTTGCAAGTTTATGCAACATTTCTTTCGTAGGTTTTTATAGAACTTGGGTCCCATTTCGCGCCCATTCACCAGCAACATCAACAGATAGACTTGCGTTTTTAATCCTCGTACATTTGTTGATCGGTGTATAAAATAATATAAATATTGATACATATGCAGTTTTTTGCTATAATATCCTCATTGTTTAAAAATAATTTTACTACAAGAAAGGAGATTGAACAATGGGAAACTTATTGACAAATATAGTCGGAAGTCTTAACACTTTATTGTGGTCTTATGTACTTATCTTTTTATTAATCGTTCTTGGAATTTACTTTTCATTTAGAACTAATTTTGTACAATTTAAATTTATAAGAGAAATGATTAGACTCCTAACAGATGGAGCTAAACAGGAAAAGGGAGAAGGTATTTCATCTTTTCAAGCTTTCTGTATATCTACTGCATCTAGAGTAGGTACTGGTAACTTAGCTGGTGTTGCCATAGCAATCGCAACAGGGGGTCCTGGAGCTGTGTTTTGGATGTGGCTTATAGCTTTAATAGGTGGAGCTTCAAGTTTTGTGGAAAGTACCTTAGCTCAAATTTACAAGGTTAAGGACAAGGACGGTTATAGAGGTGGTCCTGCTTACTATATGGAAAAGGCTTTAAACAAAAGATGGATGGGTATTATATTCTCAATCCTTATAACATTATGTTTCGGTTTAGTATTTAATTCAGTTCAATCAAATACTATTGCTTTATCATTCCAAGAGTCATTTGATACTAGCAGAAGTATGATGGGAATTATATTATCAGTGGTAACTGGAATAATTATATTTGGTGGAGTAAAAAGAATTGCAAGAGTAGCAGAAGTCATCGTTCCTGTGATGGCAGTTGCCTATGTAATAATTGCAACATTTGTAATAGTTAAAAACATGGCAGCTATTCCACAAATATTTAGTTTGATAATTGGAAGTGCCTTAGGCTTTAAACAAGCTGCTGGTGGTGCCATTGGTGTAGCTTTAATGCAAGGTATTAAAAGAGGATTATTCTCAAACGAAGCAGGAATGGGAAGTGCCCCTAACGCAGCTGCTACAGCTGAGGTATCTCACCCAGTAAAACAAGGTTTAATTCAAACCTTAGGAGTATTTACAGATACTATTTTAATCTGTAGTGCAACTGCGTTTATAATCCTGTTATCTGGTGTATACACAAATGGAGATTTAACAGGTATCCAATTAACTCAAATAGCTTTAAGTTCTCAAGTTGGTTCCTGGGGAGGTACTTTTGTAGCAATATGTATATTATTATTTGCATTTAGTTCTATTATAGGAAACTACTACTATGGTGAAACTAATATAGAGTTTATAAATGGAAATGCAATTTGGTTAACAATATATAGAGTTTGTGTTGTTGGTATGGTTTATTTTGGTTCTGTTGCAAAAATCCAAATCGTATGGGATTTAGCTGATCTATTCATGGGACTTATGGCTCTTATAAACTTAATTGCAATTGGTCTTTTAGGACATATTGCCTTTGCTGCATTAAAAGACTATGCTAAACAAAAGAAAGAAGGAAAAGATCCAGTATTCAAATCATCTAACATTGAAGGCGTAACAAACGCTGAATGTTGGGAAAATAATATTGAAGGTATAAAAAAAGCTAATTAATAGGAAAAATTACTGTAGCAACCAAAGCCTCGGCAAAATTCTGTCGAGGCTTTTATTTTTATCAAATTCTTTTTTCTAACATTTCATTATTTTGCAAAAATTCATCCAAAATGCTAAAATATTACTACGGAGATTATTATGTTTTAAGGAGATGGACTATGAATATTAACTTAATAGGTGCTCCAACCTTTTATGGAGCCGACAAAAAGGGACCTGATCTGGCACCCAACAAACTTAGACAGCTGGGTCTACTAAGTGTACTTAATAAAACTCACAAGGTCTACGATCTTGGAAATGTTTATGTACCTACTGTATCTACAGAAGATAAGTTCTCAGATCATAGTAATGTGAAATACTATAACCCACTTATGAATTTAAACTCAAGTATTGCACATCTAGTTTCACTTTCACTAAAAAACAATTATTTTTCACTAGTTATTGGTGGGGACCACTCTGTTGCCCTAGGAAGTATTGCAGGCATTAGTAGTGTTTATAAAAACTTTGGTGTAGTATGGTTTGATGCCCACACAGACATTAACACTTACAAAACTTCCCCTTCAGGCAATTTTCATGGTATGCCACTAGCCTATGCTATGGGCCTTGGGGATAATGGAATAGAAAATATTTATTCACATGGTTCTCCTATTCCATCTAAAAACGTTTTCATAATTGGAGCTAGGGACATTGACTCAGGTGAAAGGGAATTTATAAAAGAAAAAGATTTAAAGGTCTACTCACCAGAATATATTCGTAAACGTACTATTAAAGGCATATTTGATGAAATAATGGAAAATGTTAAAAGTTCTGGTATAGAAGCTCTTCACATAAGTTTTGATTTAGACTTTTTAGATGCAAGCTTAGTTCCAGGAACAGGTACTCCTGTAGGGAACGGTTTTTCCCTTGAAGATGCAAAAGAGTTTTTTAGTTTATTTGCTTCTACAAACTTGGTAAAGTCCATGGATTTTGTGGAATATAACGTTTTACTTGATAAAAATAATGTAACAGGTAATTTAAGCATAGATTTACTTGATCATATTTTTAATAAATTAACTTAATAACTTGGTCATTAAATTAACCCTCTTCTCATATACTTTATGGGAGGAGGTTTTCTTATGAAAAAAACTAAATTATTAAGCTGCATTATTATGGTCTTTATTCTTTCTTTTACTTTATCCTATGGAGAAAGTCCTAATATTTATGTGGAAGATATTAAAGTAGAAAATATAGACAAGCTAAATGAAAGTCTTATTTCTATAGAAAATTCTATTTTAAATAATGAAATAATAATAACCTATACTCATGAAGATGAAAATATGACCTTAAACTACAAATTAAAAGATTTAGGATTCAAATTAGATAAAGTATCAGTGGCTAATGATATTTACAATTCCATATATTTTAATGACCAAATCGGTCCTAATAAGGACGTACACTTAAAAGCCCATTATATTGTAGATGAAAAGAACTTCCTAGCTGCTTTAGCTCCATTAGATGAAATCCCTATACCACTTATGGAAAATGCTAAATTACATATATCAGGGGATAATATTACTGTAATTCCAGAAGTAAATTCCTTTGAGTTTGACAAAGCTAAGCTCATGGAAAATATAAAGGCCACTCCTTTAATTGGGAAAAATATCTTTACTGTCCCTACAAAATTAGCCACTGCCTCTGTTACAACAAAGACCTTTCAAAACATGGAATTAGAATTACTTAGTGAATTTACTACAAAATACTCAGCCTCAAACAAGCCACGTTCTACTAATATAGCTGTAGCTACTAGTTATATTAATGGAACATTACTAAAACCTGGAGAAGTATTTTCATACAATGAAACAGTAGGTAGACGTACAAGTGAACGTGGCTTTAAGGTAGCAGGAGTATATGCAAATGGGCGAGTTTCTAAGGGCTTAGGAGGAGGTATCTGTCAAACCTCTACTACTCTATATAATGCAACTTTATTAGGTGATTTAGAAATAGTAGATAGAAGTAATCATTCCCTTACAGTTCCATATGTTCCTTTAAGTAGAGATGCCACCGTATCCTGGGGAGTTCAAGATTTTAAATTTAAAAACAATACGGATAAAGATCTTTATATTTATGGCAGTACTACTAAAAATACAGTTACCTTTAAAATTTATGGTAAAAAACTAGATAAGGAAATTAAATTAATATCTAAAGTATTAAGTAAAAAATACGCCTCTGTTCAAAAAATAGAAGATCCTAATCTAAATCCAGGAGAAGAAAAGGTCACAGATAAAGGCCATACAGGATATAGTTCTAAGTTAATCAAAGAAGTTTATAAAAATGGAGAACTGCTAGATTCCTATGTGGTTTCTAAAGACTACTACAGAACTACTCCTAAAATAATAAAAATAGGTACTAAAAAAGAAGCATCCCAGTAGATGCTTCTTTTCCTATTATATTATTTATCCTTTATAAATAAATTTTTTAAAAATGTCATTAATCTTTTCCACAGATAGTGGCTTGCTTAATAAGTAACCTTGTCCAATAAAACATTTATTTTCCTTTAAATATTCTATTTGATATTCACGCTCTATTCCTTCTGCTATTATATTTAGGTTTAAGTTATTTCCCATATCTATTATTGTTTTAACAATTGGAGATATATTAAAGTCCTCTTTAATGTCATTTATAAAAGATTGATCAATTTTCAAAGTATCTATGGGTAGATTTTGTAAAACACTTAGAGATGAATACCCTGTCCCAAAATCATCGATTGATACTTTAATTCCTATATTTTTTAATTTATTCAATATTAAAATTGAATCTTCCATATTTTGCATAATGCTTTCAGTAATTTCTAACTCTAAATATTTAGGGTCAATATTTGTATCCTTTAATACTCCCTCCACCATTTTTACAAAATCTTTACTTTTAAACTGAACAGGTGAAATATTAACAGCTATATTTATTTGAGGAAAACCAGCTTCCTCCCATATTTTATTTTGTCTACACGCATTTTCAAGAATCCATTTACCAATAGGTATAATAAGTCCACTTTCTTCCGCTAAGGGAATAAACTCCATAGGTGATACGATTCCAAAGTCAGGATGTTCCCAACGGATTAAGGCTTCTACCCCTATAAATTTCTCCGTACTTAAATTAAATTGAGGTTGATAATATAGTGTAAATTCATTATTTTCTAATGCTTTTCTTAAACCATTTTCTAAATACATCTTTTTACAAGCTCTCTGACTTAGATTAGATATATAAAACTGATAATTGTTTCTCCCTTTCTCTTTAGCTAAATACATGGCCATGTCAGCACATTTAATCAATGTTTCTCCATCATGTCCATCAAAAGGATATAAACTAATTCCAATACTAGGAGAAATGAAAATCTTATGATTTTCTATAATAAATTCTTTAGTAAACTCACTTATAATTCCCTCTGCCATTTGTGATGTTTTTTCTTTGCTTACATTACTCATCAAGATGATAAATTCATCCCCACCATGACGGCAAATAGTATGATCCTTACCTATGTATTTAACCAATCGCCTTGAAACTTGTTTTAAAACCATATCTCCAAAGGTATGTCCTAACGTATCATTTATGATTTTAAACCTATCTAAGTCAATAAACATAACTGCCAATGTTTGTTTCCTGTCATCTTTTTTTATAATTTCTTCAAAATAATGGTTTAAGAAATGCCTATTGGGCAACTCAGTCAATGTATCATAATAAGCCATATACTTAATTTGTTTTTCACTTTCTATACGATGAGATATATCTCGAGCGATACTGAAAATTGCAGGTTTTCCCTGGTATGTGAAAAAAGTTGTAGTTACTTCAACATCTATAGTTTTACCATCTACCTTAATAAACTTATATTTAGCAAGGGGCATGTCCTTATTAATGTTTAAATTGCTTAATCGACTTTCTACCTTGCTATGATAGTCTCTATGAATAAAACTCAAAATATTTTTTCCAATCAATTCTTCTGGTTCTTCTCCCCCTAAAAGTTTAGTAATTGAGGAGTTGGCAAAAACTATTTTTCTTTCAATATGTATAAAGATTCCATTAGGTGAAAGTTCTACTATTTTACGATATCGTTCTTCACTATCACGCAATTCTTTTTCCATAATTGTTTTACGTTTGATTTCTTTTTCTAATTTGTTATTAGACTCTTCTAAATCCTTAGTCCTTTTTCTCACTTCTAATTCTATTTCATTATATTCATTTTGCAAATTCTCTTCCTTTTTTTTAAGGTGAGTAATATCTGTACCAATAGACTGAAATTCAATAATGTTATCATTCTCATCAAAGATTGCTTTATCTGTCCATTTTATCCATGAAGTTTTTCCTTTGGCATTTACTACACTATGCTCATATGTAATAGTGTGATTATTTATATTAAATGATTTTAACTTTTCCATCACAAACATATGATGTGTTTTAGGAATTAATTCTAAAAACTTGGTTCCAATTAATTCACTAGCCCGTTTATTAAAGTAATCACAATAAGCATTATTTACAAAAATCAAAGTGGTATCCGGAAGGAATTTACAAATCAATTCATCCATATTCTCCACTATAGAACGGTATTGTTCACCATTCTCATCCTTAAATCCCCGTCTTAGATTAATCAATTTCACCCTCCTTTTTTATATTTTCTGCCTTATAATGTAATAAATGTTTTTTAGTATATAAAAATAATATCAAAAAAATTTACATGCTACAAATCATTCTTATGCTTTTGCATTTTTCAATTTAATAGTCCCAATATAGGTTTATACTATAAGAAATTTGAACAAACTATATCTAAAGAAGTTTTTAATATATTAAATGAATTAAGGAGATAATTTTATGGATTATAAGCTTGTTGCAATAGATATGGATGGTACTCTTCTTACACCAAATCTAGAGATATCCAAAAAGACCATAGAAACAGCTAGAAAGGTAATAGATAAAAAAGTAATAATAACCCTATCTACAGGTAGAATGTATCTTGCTGCAATCCCTTTTGCTAAGACACTACAATTAGACGTACCTTTAATTACTTGTAATGGTTCTCTTATTAGGTGTGCAAAGACGGGTAAAGAATATTATAAAAAGACAATTTCAAAACCCTACTATGAAGAAATTGTAAAATACTGTCATGACACTAAATTGTCCTTAAGTGTTTATAAGGATGATGATATTTTAATTGAAGACCCTGAAAATATGCATATCCATGAACAGATAGATATGGCAGAACCAAAAATTGTAGAAAACATCTATGAAACCTTTGATGATTCTGTTGTAAAAATATTAATCAGCAGTAGGGATAGATACGCTTTAGAGCATAATGTCCATAGGTTATATGAAATTTATAAGGATAAATTAACCTTTTATTTCTCATTGCCCTATTTCGTAGAAATTGTTCACAAGGATGCCAATAAAAGAAATGCCCTTGAATTTTTAGCCAATAAATTCCATATAAAAAAGGCAGAAATTATATCAATAGGTGATAACTTTAATGATATGGATATGATACAATATGCAGGCCTAGGAGTTGCCATGGGAAATGCTCCTGATTATCTAAAGGAAGTGGCCGATTATGTAACCCATTCAAATGATGAAGATGGGGTTAATTATGTTTTAGAAAAATTTATATTAAAGAAAAAATAAATTTTATAAAAGTATGAGTACTAAAAAAGAAGCATTATAATAGATGTTTCTTTTTTAATACTTATATTTTTATAAAAGAATACATAATGTTATAATATTAATAAAAAGGTAGGGATTACTCATGTTAAATGGCAAATTTGATAATATACTAAAAATCATAATAGTACTATCACCAATTATTTTCATATATTCTATACTAAATATGTTTAGTGGACAATATATGAAAGCCATAAGGCTCTTAGCTTTATTCGTTTTAACAGGTCCTGTTGCAGCCAATATTTATAATAGACCTAGCAAGTAAAAAAGGAATACGACCTATGCGACCTTATGGAACCCTATGGTTCCCGCAGGCGTCTGCCCTCGCAATCTGAGCACCCTCCTTTAAAGAGGCAGGGAAATTCTTCCGCCACACCCCCTTATTTTTTTACTTACCATAGTTCTGAGGATATTATAATTTCTTAGTAAGTAAAAAAGTAGATAATAAAATCATCTACTTTTATAGGTAAGTTAAATTCATATAATCATTCCATTGCTACTTTTCAAATCCATATTTTTCAAATATTCCTAGTCCTGGCTCTCCCATAATATATTCATATAGAGCTGCCGTTTCTGTATCTTTAGCCAGTATACAGGCTCTATACTCAGCTTCTGTATTATATTCTTTTGGAATTTCTATAATATTAACTTCATCCTTTATCTCTTTAGTAACATCAGATGAATATACAAAGGCTCCATCTGCCTCTTTTAATAAGACCTTTGCTAGAACTTGTTTCACATTATTTTCACGAGATGCTATATTATCTAAAACCTTTTCTTCATATGCACCTTTATATTTAGAGTCTAATTTATGAATAACTTCTAGGGCATACCCCCCTGCTGGCACTTCCTTTTGTCCTATGACTATATTATAGGGTTTAATTAGATCTTCTAAAGATTTTATTTTTCCATCTTTAGGAGTAACAAATACCATTGTATTTTTCACAAATTCAGATTCATTATCAGATAATCCCTGTTCTACTAATGCCTTAGCATGTTTTTTATTAGCAGATAAATATATGTCTGCATCTACACCCTTTTCAATTTGAACTCTTAATCTACTTGAACTATCTAAATTAAGTACTATATTCACATTAGGGTTTTCTTTTTCGTAGGTGTCCTTTATTTCATTCATACTCTCCGTTAATGATGCTGCCGCAAATACTGTTATATCTTTTTTCTCAGTACTTTGGCCACAGGCACTTAAGCCTATTACTAATATAATTGATACTATTATGGATATTACCTTTTTCATCATTTGAGGATTCATCTCCTATTCTTACGATCGATATTACCTAATTATAAAAGTCTACTCAACTATTGAAATTTCATCTCCAGTTTTAACTGCTCCACCTTTTAATACTCTAACAAATATTCCTTCCCTAGGCATGATACAATCTCCCACTGCATGGTATATTTGACAATGGTGGTGACACTCTTTTCCTATTTGAGTAACTTCTAGTAGTGCATCATTTACTGTAAGCTTAGTTCCTACAGGTAAAGATGATAAATCTATTCCTGAAACTACTAAGTTCTCTCCAAAATCTCCATCTCCAACTTGTACTCCCTTTGCTTTAAAATCTTCTATCTTTTCATAGGATAATAAACTTACTTGTCTATGCCACTTTCCACCGTGGGCATCATTTTTTAATCCAAAGTTTTCTACTAATTCACATTCTTTTATATCCTTCTTTTGTGTTCCCTTTTTTTCACTTATACATACAGCCATTATTTTTCCCATTATTTTCACCCTCCTATTTGAGACATCAGTCTATTGTCTTCATCTTCACTATTTTCATTAAAGTGGTGTCTATCTGGCTTGTTTTCTACTGCATCTTTTATTATATGCCTCAATTCATAATCATCTATATTGTTCCTAAGTAATTCTTTTAAATCAATTCCTTTATTAGAGTGTAGACATAGCTTTAAAAAACCTTCGGGAGTAATTCGTATTCTATTGCACTCCTGACAAAATTCATGGCTCATAGCACTAATAAATCCTATTCTGCCCTTAGAACCATTAGTCTTATAGTACTTAGCAGGACCTGACCCTTTTTTACTATAAACAGGATATAGTTTTCTATGCATTTTTATTATTCCCTTTATTTCATCATTGGAAGTAGGTGTATAACCTTTCGCCTCACCAATGGGCATTAATTCTATAAATCGTACATCTATATCATATTCTTCTGCTAGATTTACAAAGTCTTCAATTTCTTCGTAGTTTAATTCTTTTATTATTACAGTATTTACTTTTATCCTTTTAAAGCCCTTCTCTACACCTAACTCTATTGCCTTTAGTACTTTATCAAGCCCATCCCTTCTAGTTATGCTCTTATATCTATCGCAATTAAAAGTGTCTAGACTTATGTTTATCCTATCGAGCCCAGCTTCATACAACTGATCCATATAATCTGCTAATAGTATTCCATTAGTAGTAAGGCATACTTCTTCTATCCCCTTTATTTCTTTTACTTTTTTAATAAAAGAAATAATACCCTTTCTCACAAGAGGTTCCCCACCTGTTATTCTCACTTTTTTAATTCCTAAATAAGTAGTTTCTTTAATTACTCTATATAATTCATCAAAAGACAGTATCTCATCATGAGTAACCTGTTCTATACCACCCTCTGGCATACAATAGACGCATCTTAAATTGCATCTATCTGTTACAGATACTCTCAAGTATTCAATTTGTCTACCCATTTTATCTAACATGGCATTCACTCTTCCTATCTTTTAATAATCTTCTCAACTATTAAATCAACTAATCCAACAGCATCATTAATACCATAAGTAGTAACTCCTTCTACTTTAATATCCATATCACTGGCTATAGCTAACAATTCTTCTGGAGAACAAATATTTTCTGTAGAACGTTCACGTCTAACTATTTCTATCTTAGGTTTATTACTTCTTTTAAACCCTTCACATATGATTAGATCCATGTCATGGTGAAGCTTTATTAATTCGTCTAATGTCCATTCCTTTTCTACCTTCTTTATCATTGCAACTCTATAGGGTGAAGATATTATTACAGAATCAGCTCCTGCTTGGGCATGTTTCCAAGTATCCTTTCCCGGTTTGTCCACATCAAATCCATGAACATCATGCTTAATCGTCCCAACCTTATAATCTCTCTTTTTTAATTCTCTCAACAACTTTTCTACTAAAGTAGTTTTTCCCACATTAGATTTCCCAACTACACATACAATTGGTGTACTCATTTTTTAGTCCCCCTTTAAAAAGCGTTTGTACTCACTAGGAGTATTTACATTTATAAAAATACTCTCATATTTCTTCGGTACCTGAACATATTTAACTGATATATCCCTATAAAGTTCTTTAACTTTATATATCCTATTTTTTATACACTCTTCTATTTTATATATTATGCTCTTTTTATATATGGCACATAAGGGTTGTTCATATGAACCTATTATAGGTACTAGAGCATCATAGTCCTCCTCAATATTTCCTAGGAAATTTAAAAAGTCCCTATTCAAATTTGGCATGTCACAGGGTACTACCAAGTTACGCTCATGTTTAGAATTCTTGAGTCCCACATGTATTCCCGCCAGTGGCCCTTGACTTTCTAAAATATCTGAAAAAACAGGAACATTCATGTCTTTGTAGTTTAGTGGATTATTAGAAATTATTATACGTTCCTCATAATCACAAGTTTCATTTAAGATTTTTTCCACAAAAGTCATATTTCCTATTTTTAAAAAGGCTTTGTCTTCATAGTTCATTCTTCTACTTTGTCCACCTGCTAAAATTACGGCTCCCTTTTTTATCATAAAATCACCTTTAAGTCATATATTTTTTAAATCCAAACTTTACTATAAACAATACTAATAATGATAAGAAAACTAGTATTACAGCAATGGATAAAGATAAATCTGTTCCCTTTTCCATGGCACTATATATGGCCAAAGGTAGAGTTTGGGTTCTACCCATTAAATTTCCTGCAAACATTATGGTTGCTCCAAATTCAGCTAATGCCCTTGCCCAGGCTAAAATCCCTCCTGTTATGATAGATACATAGGATAAAGGTAAAGTAATTCTCATAAAAACTTGCCAAGGCTTATCTCCTAAAGTTGCTGCTGCTAACTCTAAATCCCTGTCCACCTTTAGTATTCCTGACTTTACAGTTTTAATAAAAAGGGGTAGAGCCACAAATATTTGAGCTACAACTACAGCCCAAAAGGTAAATGGTAATTTTACGCCAAATTTATATAATTCTTTTCCTATATAACCATTTCTACCAAAGGTTATTAAAAGTAATAGGCCTGATACAGCTGGTGGCAGTACTAAGGGTAATTCTAGCAAAGTGTCTATAATTTTTTTCCCATAGAAATTTTCTCTGGCTAAAATATAGGCACTAGGAATACCTAATATAATTATTATAATAAGAGAAATACTAGTGCTTTTAAAACTCACTTTTATAGCATCTATTACTAAGGGATTATTCACTTCCTGTATTCCCCTTTTAATATAGGTAACAAATAGTATTAAAATAGGACTAAGTATGAAAGTAATAGTTATTAAAAAACATAGAATCAATAGTATTTTTATTAATTTACTTTTCATGAATGAAATTTCCACTTTTACCACCAGTCTTCTTATATAGATGAACATCACATATGGTCATTTTCTTATCTACTGCTTTACACATATCGTATATGGTAAGGGCCGCTGCTGATACGGCTGTTAGTGCCTCCATTTCAACGCCTGTTTTACCAGTAGTTTTAACTATACCTATAACTTCTATGGCATTTTCTTCTTCAATTATACTAAAGTCAACTTGACTTTTAGTTATCATAAGAGGATGACACATGGGAATAATGTTATGAGTTTGCTTTGCAGCCATTATTCCAGCTACTCTAGCCACACCTAATACATCACCCTTTCCCATTTCTCCATTTTTGATTAGATTTAGTGTTTCTTTTTTCATAATAACTTTTCCCTTTGCAGTAGCTTCTCGTGAAGTATCTTCCTTTTCACTCACATCTACCATTATGGCTTTTCCTTCTTTATCAAAATGAGTCAACTTATTTTCCACCTTAAATCCCTCTTTCTATAATAAGATTATTTCCACTTTTTCTCCCTTTTTAAGACCCTTTGTTCCTGCTGGTATATCTATTAGACAATTACAATTTAAGGATGAACTTAAAACTCCTGATGATTGAGTTCCATTACTTAAATCTACTAAAGTTTTTTCTTTGGTCTCTGTACATATGCCCCTTAGAAATCTTCTTCTTATACTCTCTTTATTGAATTCATCATTAAAGTAAGCTGTTTTTCTATTTAAAGATATGTTATTAATATTAGTAAGCTTACTTATATAATCCCTAACTAGTACTTCAAAGGTAATACTAGCAGCTGCTGGATTTCCTGATAAACTTATTATAAGCTTTTTGTCTAATTCACTACATAACACGTGAGTACCAGGTTTTATATCTATTTTCCAAAATAAAATATTTGCTCCCATTTTTTCTAAGACTATTTTAATTAAGTCCTTTTTTCCAACAGATGCTCCACCAGTAGTAATTAGTAAATCTACCTTATCTAATGAGTTTTTAATTTCTCTTTCTATTTCTTCCTGGCAATCTTTCCCTATATTTAATATTATAGGTTCTGTATATAATTCCTTTAATCTCATGGATAAAGTATATAAATTGCTATTATATATTTTACCTGTACTTAAACTTTGTCCTACTTCTATTAGTTCGTCTCCTGTAGTTAAAAGTCCTACTTTAGGCCTTTTATACACTTTTACTTTATCTATTCCAAGGCTAGCTAATACACCTATTTTTATATGATTTAAAAATGAACCCTTTTTAATAATTAAAGTTCCCTTTTTAATATCTTCACCTTCATAACAATAGTTATCAAAGGCCTTTAATTCTTTATATATATTAGCAAGGGACTCTCCTTCATCCGTATCCTCTTGTCTAATGACACAATCAGCCCCTTCTGGTATGGGCGCTCCTGTCATTATTCTTACAGCTTCACCCTTTTTTACAACCTTTTGTGTATATTCTCCCGCAAATATCTCATCTATTACTTTTAAAGTTACAGGACTTTCAATAGTAGCGCCTTTAGAATCTTCTCCTTGTAGAGCATATCCATCAAGGGGGGATCTATGAAAAGGCGGCTGATTTATTGGTGCATATATATCCTCTGCTAATACCCTTTCATGGGAATCTATTAAGTTTATTACTTCTTCGTCCAATGTTTTTATATACTCACTTATAATAGATTGGCCTTCTTCTAACTTAATCATTTGTAACACTTAAACTACCACCCCTTACCAAAGCTACATGCAGGATAAGTACATACGTCACATTCAAGACATAAACCACCGTGGCCATATGCAGCTAAATCTTCCTTTTTAATTCTTTCTCCTATTAAGACTCTAGGTAATACTAAATCAAATACAGTAGTTTTAGCATACATGACACATCCTGGTAATCCTAAAATAGGAGTATCTCCCTTGTATGATATTAAAAACATTGCTCCTGGAAGTACTGGTGCTCCATAAGATATGATTTCTCCCCCTACTTTCTTAATTCCCGTAGGTGTAGTATCATCAGGATCTACAGACATACCACCTGTACAAACGATCATATCTGCTCCCTTATCCATAAGTTCTTCTATATTTTTAGCTATAACATCACTATCATCATTTACTATCCTTTGTTCTATAACTTCTGAACCGTAAGATTCTATTTTTTCCTTTATAACAGGACCAAATTTATCTTCAATTCTTCCATAATAAACTTCATTTCCTGTAGTAACTACTCCCACCTTTAACTTTTTATAAGGCACTACTTCTATAAAAGTATTTTTAGCAATACTTTCTGCTTCTATTATTTTTTTCTCATCTATAACTAGAGGAATCACCCTCGTACCTGCTAGCTTATCTCCTTTTTTCACAGGAGTATTATTATGTCTTGTTGCTAACATTATTTCTTCTAATTTGTTAACTTCATATAACATATTAGTATCTATTTTAAGTAAACCATCATATTTAGCTATAAAATTTATTTTTCCCTCTTTTACTTCACTAAAATCAATACCTGCACCTGCACTCATTTTAGATAATCTCTGTGCAGCATCATCTTCGTGAAGATATCCTTCTTTATTTTCCCACACATATAAGTTGTCCTTACCTAGGGATAATAACACAGGAATATCCTCTTCCCTCACCACATGTCCCTTTTTAAAAGCTCTGTCTTTTATTTTCCCTGGTATAATTTGAGTTATGTCATGACATAATACATGTCCCACTGCTTCATGAACAGAAATCTTTTTCATAATCTTCCCCTCCATTTAGGTTCTATTTTAAGTATATTTTATTATTATGGCTATTTCTTAAACTGATAAATAAATTTGCCTCTACCTACTTATCATAAGTAGTTTTCCATATAAATATAAAAATCCCTTATTGGCAAAAAGACAATAAGGGCATACTAAATAAGACCTTATTCTCCTTTCCAAAGAAGTAGGAGGCCTATTCGTTTCCAAATAAACCCTGTGAACTCTAGGTTCAGGCCATATTTCCATAGTTATATCCTTAGGAATATATGGCTCGGAGAACATATTTATTTATCGTTTAGTTTATATACACAATTGAATATTACTTGTCCATATAATATATTAATATTTTTCCTAATTTATTCCTTTCCTAATACTAGCACTCAGATTTTTTTCAGTCAACTAATATAATTATACTCATAAATAGTCTAAAAAAGGTAAATAAAATTTTCAAATTAAAACTTTTCCATTATATGTTTACTAAAATCCTAAAAAAATATAAAATAAAACCATTAAAATAGAAAGGAGCGATTTAATGTTTAGTGTAGGTATAATAACATGCAGTGATAAGGGCGCTGCTGGTGAAAGGGAAGATTTAAGCGGCAAAGTTATTAGGGAAATTGTAGAAGCAAAGGGATATGAAGTTAAGAAATACATAGTTTTACCTGATGAATTAGACAAGTTATCAAATGAAATGATACATATGAGTGATGATTTAAACTTAAATTTAATATTAACCACTGGTGGTACTGGTTTTAGTCAAAGGGATATTACTCCTGAAGCTACAGAGACAGTTATCACAAGAAAAACTCCTGGTATTAGCGAGGCAATTAGATATTATAGTTTATCCATAACAAAGAGAGCTATGTTATCTCGTGCCACCTCAGGTATTAGAAACAACACTTTAATAATAAACTTACCTGGAAGTCCTAAGGCTGTAAAAGAATCTTTAGAATACATTATAGATTCTATTCATCATGGCATAGAAATACTCCTTGGAAAAACTGGTGAATGTGCTAGAAAGTAAGTAAAAAAATTATACTCTATGCTTTTGAATACTTTCCTTTTGTTTAATTTTGATTTTTTTGTGTAATATGGTAATAAATTATTTAATAATTTCACTAACAAAATAAGATTAATGGGGTTTTTTCATGGTAAATATAAAAAAAATATTTAGTCACATTATCGGTAATATATACATACCTAAATACATATTACATATTAATGATCCAATATTATTACACATTTCAGATACTCCTACTATCCTCTATGGACCTATTAAAAGATTAATCCATGAGATCAATCCAACTTATATAGTTCATACAGGTGATTTGGTAGACAATATTAAATTAGAAATTTATCCATCTAAAATAGCTTCCTATTCTTCTTCTCTTCCTAAATTGATTAACATACTAGAATCATCCAAAGCTTTGGAAGTTTATATAGGGTTAGGAAATCACGATAAAAAAGAAGTTGTACAAAATCTTTGTAATAGGTCAATCTTAATAGATTCTTGTTCTAAAGTTAATATACGAGGTATTAGTATGAATATAGGCCATTTTCCTAAGAGGGTGGCTTTAAATCCAACAACTTTTAATTTATTTGGTCACAGTGTAGAAATAAAAACTCATGAAAAAAATGGTCATATATTTTTAAATGGTATAACGGGAATAAATATTATCAATTTAAACACTCTAGACGTTCACATTTTATCCTATCCATACGGAACTGATGACATTAGAATGAGGAGGTCTAGAATAGGTTTTTAAGGGGGGACATATATGCTTTCAATAGTTAGAAGTGGTCCAAAGACATTAGTAATTGAAACTAATAATTTAAAGAAACTTTCTCACTTTCTAAAGGATGATTTAAGAGGAGTTCCATACGATAGGGATACGGCGTCCACACTAGCTGACGATAACTCTTCTATCGCATTTTTAACCACTAAAATGAAGGATGTTGTTACAGTAGCTGATGTAGATTATATATTATTAATTCCTAAAGATATTGAAAAGGTCCTAAGTACCATCATCAGCCATAATAAGAGTCATCTCATTGCAAGTTTAAGAATTGCTCCTAAAATAATAATGATGAAATATTTAGGAGATGTGGAGAAAACTATAGAAAGTATTTCTAATGACTACAAGGGAATCATTGGAACTTTTGATGAAATTATGGAAGCCCATACTAATGGAGTAGTTATTTCCTTTACAAAGGAAAACTTATCTAGTCCTGTTAGTTTATCTAATATATATGACAAAGCCGTATATGTTAAGGGAAACTTTAATCATATATTAAAGAGCCTACATAAAAAGTCCTTAAAATATTTAAATATTGGAATGGGGAATAAGGATTGGTATGAACTTACTATAAAAATATACGATTCTTATGGACAATATAAGTTACACTACGAAAGGCTTCTTCATATAATAGAAAATTTAGAATTAGGCTTAGTATTAGGAGAATCTTGGGGTACAGATGCAGCTACTATTTTTTATACTGTAGGTATATATCGAGTTAGGTTAGTAACCTTCTATCCACCAGAGTACATAAAAAAAATACTTCTTGGTTTAGAATATTTAGAAGATGGAAAACGTATAATAGACCTAGACCTATTCTATAAAAGAAAAAAAGTTCATTGGGATGAACTTAGAACTAAGGAAATTAAGAAAAAAACCGATTTGAGTAAAAAGTTTAGAGAAAAGATTTTAGATAAATTAAAGGAAAATGATAGGGATGTTTTATTCCAATACGAGAAGGAAATATTAAAAAATACTTATTAAAACTAAAAGACTTCTAGCTTAAAGCTAGAAGTCTTTATATATATTATAATCATATTTATATTAAGTCTTTTATTTTGCTCTGTTTAATACTAAGTTAAGAACAATTCCTGTTATAGCCGCTAAGCTTAAACCTTGGATTTTAACTGTTTCAGTTATTGTTATAGCTAGAGATACGCCAAACTGTTTTTCTATATACGCTCCACCTAATCCCATTATTATGATTGTTGCCATAATTATTATGTTTTTTCCGTTTAATTTTACTTCTTCATTCTTTATTGTCTTAACCCCTACTAGAGCAATCATACTGAATAATATTAAACTAATTCCTCCCATTACTGGAACTGGAATACTTCTTAAAAATCCACCTACTTTTGAAATGAATCCTAATGCCACTGCTAGTACCGCTGCTAATCTCAAGATTGATGGATCATAGTTTTTAGTTAAGGCCAATACTCCTGTGTTTTCTCCGTAAGTTGTGTTAGCTGGTCCACCAATGAACCCTGCAAATAATGTTGCAAGTCCATCTCCAAGTAATGTTCTATTAAGACCTGGGTCTTGAATAAAGTTTTCTCCTACTACTTGACCATTTGTAGTTATATCTCCTATATGTTCCATAAATACAGCTATTACTATAGGAGCTATTACTGATATGGCACCCATATGAAACTTAGGTAAAGTAAAATTAGGTATCATTATGAATTTAGAATCTAATATTAAGCTTGTATCCACAATTCCCATTCCTAAAGAAATTGCATATCCACATAATACTGCTATTAATATACTACATTGTTTTACTAGTCCCTTACCCTTAAATCTTATTAGTAAAGATATTCCTAGAGTTGTAGCTGCTATCATTAAATTGTTAGATGCCATAGAAAATGCTACAGGCACTAGGTTAAGTCCTATAACCATAATCATAGGTCCTACTACAACTGGAGGCAGAAAATACTTAATCTTCTCAACTCCAATTTTTCTTACAACAAAGGACATGATTACATATAATAATCCAGCAACGATTATTCCACCTTGTGCATAGGAAAGATCACCGCCAAACATTTCTCTTACTGTTATTATTCCTGAAATAAATGCAAAGGACGAACCTAAAAATACTGGTACTTTCCCTTTAGTGGTTAAATGAAATATTAAGGTTCCACAACCTGCTGCAACTAGTGCTACCGATGGATCTAGCCCTGTTAACATTGGTACTAGGACAGTTGCACCAAACATGGCTATTAAATGTTGTAATGCTAGTATTATTTTTTTCAGGTCAATACTTGTCCCTTCTTTTTTTATTGCCTTTGACATTCTTAAAGTATTTTCTGACATAAAAAAACCTCCCTTTTTTAGTTACCTTTAAAAAGGAGAATTCCCATTCTCCCCTTTTCAGCCTCACAGGACTGAATTAAAAGGCTAGATTCAATTTTCTAATTTCCTTTAAAATATTATTCCTTAAAATTTTATATAAAAAAAACTTCTTGGACTGCAAGAAGTTTATAGCATAAAAAAGCATAGAAAGATTCTATGTTCTACCATATAACTCTTGCCAATCTCACAGGATTGATTTAAAGACTATTTCTAATTTTGTATTATATCACTTATTTAAATTAAAAGCAATACTATAATAAAGACTTTTGTGAAAAAAGATGTTATAATATATAAAGTATTGTAGAATAAAGAATTAAATTTTTAGTTAATTCTTATCCTACCAATGAAATTTTCATATTTCAATTATAATACAGACTTAATTTTCAAGGGAGAGTTTTTTATGAACAATACAAATGAAATGGTAAAATACGTAAAGTTAAATGATGACAAGAAAATAGAAATATGTGTAGATGAATCTTTCACACTATTTTTACAAGACCCTAGCATTGTGGCTATGATTGAGCAAAGTTGTAAATCTTTATTGGAAAATAAATTTATAAATTTGCATATAAATGGTAATACTTCATTTATTACAGTTGAATCAGGAACTGAACAAGCCTCTTTAGAATTAGTTAATAATGAGTTAATCCAAGGAATTCAAATGGCCATGGCCTTTTTATCACAAATGGGAACTGATAGCTTAGCATAATATGCTAAGCTTTATCCATATTACGAATAAAATTAACATATTCATATACATATGCTATAATGAGGTGTAAGTGTGCCATATTTTAATATGGATTTATAAAACTTCATATTATTAATAAAGTTTAACAGGGATCTTTACAAGGTTGCGCTTCTTATTTAGGAGGGATTTAATGTCTGATAATAACAACAACGCAGAAAAAAGGCGTTCTAATAAAAAGAAAGGTACCAAAAAGAAAAAGCTTAGCTTTTTTAGGCTATTTATAATAATTACCTTATTATGCGCTTTTATAGGAACTGGAATAGTTGGCGGAATGGTTTATGCCGTTATCAAGTCTAGCCCAGAAGTTGACTTTTCCCAGATGGGAACACTACTAAACGAGAATTCATTCATATTAGATGATAATGGTGAGTTAGTAGAAAAGGTGAAAAGTGACAGCTTAAGAACAATAGTAAAATACGATAAGATTCCTGAAAATGTTATAAATGCTTTTTTGGCCATAGAAGATAGATCATTCTTTGACCATAGGGGTATTAATCCAAAGAGAATTGTAGGTGCTTTCGTAGAAAATGTAAAAGCTGGTGCTGCTGTTCAAGGTGGTAGTACTATAACCCAACAATTAGTTAAAAACTTATATTTAACTAATGAAAAAAGTCTAGAAAGAAAAATAAAAGAAGCCTATTATTCCATAACAATGGAAAACGAACTTACTAAAGAGCAAATTTTAGAAGCATACTTAAACACAGCATATTTAGGTGGAGGAGCTAAAGGAGTCCAAGGAGCGTCCTATTTCTATTTTTCAAAGGATGTATCAGAGTTAGATTTAGCCGAAGCTGCATTAATAGCAGGTATAACTAAAAACCCATCTAAATATTCTCCACTAAAAACATTAAAAAAAGAAGATGTGGACCCTAAAAAACATTTAGTCTTAGATGATAGCGATCAATTGTATACTATAGTTTACGATGATCGATATAGACCAAGACAAGAGTTAGTTTTATCCATAATGAAAAGTGAAGGCATGATTACACAGGAAGAATATGATAAAGCTATAAATGAAGATATGGCTGACCATCTTAAACCTGGAAAATCTAGTACCTTCGGTATATCTTCATATTTTACTGACAAAGTAAAATATGACGTAATTGAAGCTTTACAGGAACAACTTAATGTATCTCCCCAAGACGCAAGTGATATGTTATACAATAAGGGACTTAGAATTCACACTACTTTAGATGTTAATATGCAAAAAATAGTTGAAGCTGAGTACAAAAAAAGTGCTAACTTCCCATCATTAATATCTAGAAAAAATTCTGCTGGAGATATATTAGCTAAAAACAATAGTGTATTACTTTACAAAAAAGGTAATTTAATAAACTCAGCTAAAGAATTGATTATTCCTAAATCTGATTACACTTATGACTCTAATGGAAATTTAGTATTGAATAAAAATAAAAGATTTAACTTCTAT
Source organism: Anaeromicrobium sediminis (assembly GCF_002270055.1). Taxonomy (NCBI): domain Bacteria; kingdom Bacillati; phylum Bacillota; class Clostridia; order Peptostreptococcales; family Thermotaleaceae; genus Anaeromicrobium; species Anaeromicrobium sediminis. The sequence continues at coordinate 28,052 of NZ_NIBG01000031.1, forward strand.
ACATCTAAAAAGGATGGACAGGTAGTAGATATCATAGTTAAGCTAAAGGATGCCTATGTGGAGAATGGAAATAAGGAATACTTAATTCTAAAGGGAGGAAATTTAAATATCCCTTCTGAGTATAAATCCTTTGATTCAAATAATAATTTAGTAATAAACAAGTCCTTCTTCTCTTCATATGGAGATTTTGCTAAAAAGGACGGAAATGGAAATTTATTAGTATCTAAAAAATATTATTATTTAAGTGATAATGGTGCTATTCAACCTCAATCAGCTATGGTTATAATCGATCCTCGCACAGGACACATTAAAGCTTTAGTTGGGGGTAGAGATATAAAAGGACAAAAGCTTTATAACAGGGCTTTAAATCCTAGACCTCCTGGTTCTGCCATAAAACCTATTGGCGTTTATACACCAGCCATAGATAACGGTTGGACAGCAGCCACCATAGTTGACGATATCCCTCGCTATGAACCAAGTGGTAAAATGTGGCCTAAGAACTGGTATAAGGATAGATTTAAAGGTTTATCTACCATAAGGCAAGCATTACAGCTTTCCATGAATGTAGTTGCCGTTAAAGTTGGTGAGCAAGTGGGAGTTAATACGAGTATAGATTATTTGAAGAAAATGGGAATATCTACAATAGTAGAAAAGGGACGCTATAACGATATGAACTTAGCTGCCGTTGCCTTAGGTGGTATGACAAAGGGTATTAGCCCATTAGAACTTACTGCTGCTTATGGAAGTTTAGCTAATGAAGGTGTTTATATAGAACCTGTATCCTTTACTAAAGTAACGGATAAAGATGGTAATATAATAATTGAAAATACACCTACTAAAAATCGTGTTGTTTCACCTCAAGTAGCATTTGTTATGACAGATATGCTAAAAAGCGTTGTATCTGGGGGAACGGCAACTCGTGCCAAATTTGAACCTTCTAATAGTAAGATTCCTGTAGCAGGAAAAACAGGAACTACTTCAGACAACTACGATGCTTGGTTTGCTGGGTATACCCCTTATTATGTGGGTGCCGTTTGGATAGGTAATGATATACAAATGAAATTAAATCAAGGTAGTTCTGTAAGTACTCAACTTTGGCAAAATGTTATGAGCAAGATTCATAAAAACTTGCCTGACAAAAACTTTAAAAAGCCAGATGGAATTGTTGCAGTAGCTGTTGACAGAGTATCTGGAAAATTACCTACACAATTAAGCTATAGAGATCCTAAACTAGGAGAAAAGTCTGTAATATATGAATATTTCATTTCAGGAACTCAACCTACTGAATATGATGAAGTTCACGTAGAGTTAGAGGTCGATACTTCTACTAATAAGTTAGCTGGACCTAATTGTCCTCCTACTTTAATAGAAAAACGAGTATTTAGAAAAAGACCTATTCCTTATATGCCAGAAGCAAATAATGGAATAGTTCCTACAGATTATATATATGAAGCTCCAACTGAAGCCTGTGATGTTCATGTGGTGCCGGAAAATAATAATTCCATATTTGACAATCTAATCTTCCCACTTACTGGAGATGATGATAATAACAATAATGATGATAGTGAAGTAACATTACCAGATGGCGTTACCGTATCAGAATAAAAAAAAGGAGACTTTCAAAAGTCTCCTTTTTAACATTCTATATATTATATCCATTCTTCTTTAGTATTTCTTCCATGGCCTTTGTAACTATAGGAGCACCTATTTCCACATTATCTCTTCCATGCATTTTCCCTATGTCCCCTACACCTACAACTACCGGAATATTATTACATTTATCTATAATATCTACTGTATCTCCATAAAGTATATCATCATTAGTTTCATCACCTTGTTTATCTACTGCTCCCTTATATATTTGTCCTTGGCCAGTTACTGAAAAATCAACTTTTATCCCCTCCACACCTGGAGTATTTGCTGCAACTGCCACAACACCTAAAATCTCTATCTCTGGGTGATTGGCCAACTCATACAATGCCATTTCTCCTGCGGCAGTTCCTGAGTCCCCCATATCATCAACCATAACTACAACGGGATCATGTTTTGCGGTTTTTACTAAATTAACAATTTCACTACCTGTAATAGGAGTTGGATTTCCACCAGAACGTGATATACATCTGCCTCCTATATTTCTTGCCGCTTCCTCCACTGCCCTTTGTGCCACTGAATCACCATCAGTTACTAATATTACCTTTCTTTTTTTATCCATATATAATACCTCTCTTAACTATTTTTTAGCTTTAGGTGTAAATATAACTGCCATGAGATAACCAAAGACAATAGCAGCTGCAACACCTCCTGCAGTGGCCTGAACACCTCCAGTAAATGCTCCTAATATACCCTTTTCACTAGTTGCCTTTATGGCTCCTTTAGCCAAGGCATATCCAAAACCTGGTAATGGTACAGTTGCTCCTGCTCCTCCAAAGTCTGCTAGGGGCTCATAAATGCCTATCCCTCCTAATATTACTCCTGATGTTACAAATATGACTAAAATATGTGATGGGGTAAGTTTTGTACCGTCCATTAGTAATTGTCCAATTACACAAATGATTCCCCCTACTAAAAATACTCTCATATATTCCATAGTTTCACCACCTTAAATTTCATTAGTAATGGATACTGCATGGGCAATTCCAGGTATGGTCTCACCCTGTTGACTACTAGTTGGTGATAGTAGGGCTCCTGTTGAAACTAGCAATACTCTATTATATTTTTTATTTAACATTTCCTTGTATATGTAACTACAAAATACAGATGCAGAGCAACCACAACCACTTCCCCCTGCATGGGTATCTTGTTTTTCACCATCAAATATTAATACTCCACAATCAGTATATACATCTTTAACGTCAAATCCCTCATCCTTTAACATCTCTTCTGTAATCTCTTTTCCTATAAGACCTAAATCTCCAGTTATTATCAAATCATAATCCTTTGGTCTTAATCCTGTATCCTTAAAATGGGTACTTATGGTGTCCACAGCTGATGGTGCCATGGCAGCTCCCATATTATTTGCATCCTTTATACCCAAATCTACTACTTTCCCCGTAGTAACATGAGTTATTCTAGGACCCTTTCCCTTATTTGAAAGTATGGCAGCCCCTGTTCCTGTCACAGTCCATTGAGCAGTCATTGCCCTTTGATTTCCATGTTCTAATGGGTTTCTATATTGTCGTTCAGCTGAACAAAAATGACTAGATGTAACTGCTACTAGGTTATCTGCATAACCACCATCAATTAACATGGCTCCAAGGGATAAAGATTCTGCCATGGTTGAACAAGCTCCATATAATCCGAAAAATGGAATTTCTAAGGCCCTTGCTGAAAAGGTGGCAGCCATTAGTTGATTTAATAAATCACCTGCTAATAGGTACTCTAGGTCTTTTATCTCTAATTTGCCATTTTGGGCTGCTAGCTTTACACATTCCCTTTGCATTTTACTTTCGCTCAATTCCCAGCTTTTTTCTCCATACAAATCATCTTGAAGAACCACATGAAAATGGTTTCCCAAAGGGCCTTCACCCTCTTTAGGGCCTACTATACTTGAAGTAGAAATTATATAAGGTGGATTAACAAATTCCACCGTTTGCTTTCCCTTTTTCTTTTCTGCCAACTTACTAGCCTCCTTATTTAGAGAATATAAAATGAAGTAAACCTACAATAACAGAACTTCCAAAACCATATACGAGTACTGGTCCTGCCACATTAAACATTCTTGCTCCAACTCCAAATACATATCCTTCACGTTTAAATTCCATAGCTGGAGATACTATAGAATTGGAAAATCCGGTTATAGGTACTATGGACCCTGCTCCAGCTACCTTACCTAGTCTGTCGTAAAGTCCTAGTCCTGTAAAAAATGCTCCTAAAAAAACTAAGGTTATTGAAGTTGCTGTTGATGAATCCATTTTATCAAGGCCTAAACCTTTATATGAATTGTATATGAACTGGCCTAGTGTACATATGAGACCACCTACTATAAATGCCCATGTACAATTTTTAAGGTATGTGGGCTTTGGAATCTTCCCCTCAACATATGTGACATATTCTTCCTTCTTATTAATGGGTGGTTGTTGTTTTTTCTTATTAGTACTTTGTTGTTGTTTTTTCTTATTATTCCTTTTCCGTTTTTTTGCCATTTTATCCTCCTAATATTTCACTTGCTTTATCTTTACTGCTGTTTCATCATCAAATATACTATTTTTTATTTTGTCCATATTATTATTTTCTCTTTTTTCATTTATAAAATTAAATATATTTTCATTAAATTTTAAAGTAGTTTTTTCCATACTTATCCTCTCCTTAAGAGACTATATAAAACCAATATAAGAAAGATCCCATGACTTTTCCAAATATCAGTGCATAAAAAACATATTTTTCATAGCCATATAGGTTAAAAGTTTTTACTATTATGGGTATTACGTTTGTTATTTCCGTTAAGGCAGAGGCAAATAATCCCACATACAAGCCCATAAACAGTCCTGTTATGCCTACACCTATTGAAGAAATATTAAAACTTATATCTAATATATCTATTAAAACCATACTTACTCCAGATATAATCATAGTATATTCATATACTCTTATATATTTTTCAGTATTAGTCAATTGAGCCAATCTTGGAACTATATCTAAAATAGTTATAAAGGCTATGAGGGCCGTTCCCACTACAACACCTTCTGAAAATCCTATTAAGCTACTTATTATGCCTACAATCATACCTTTTCACCTATTTTTTATTTAGCTTACTTCTCATAAAACTATTTACTTTTTTTCTGTATGAACTCATTTCCACTTCCATAGGACTTGGATCGCTACCATATTTATTGGGAACTATTTTATTAAAGAATAAAGCCATTCCCACTCCTATTCCTAAAGAATAGGGTATTTGAATAATTAAAGGACTTTCATTATGTACTCCTGTTAAAATTTCATATATGCGCATATGAACATTTTTCATACTTATATCCTCATGAAAATTCATAATGGCTAATGATTCTCCTATAGCTAGTATTATTATTACTAATGATACCCGTAGTAATAATAAAAATTTAGACTCCTTCTTTTTTTTCTTGACTACGTTCACAAGGACCTCTTCATCATCTATAAAATGAATATCAATATGAGGTGTAGTGCTTATTATCTTATTGGCCACTTCTGTTGGTGAAATTATTTCATAAAAATCCTCCTGGACTTTACCTATTGGTATAGCTTCCACCATTTCTTTAATTTCTTTCTTCCCTGCCACATAGGCCACATCTTTTATTTTCAACTCTGCATTAGAGTCCTTGTCTATATTTTTTTTAAGTTGTATATATACTTTGTCCATATTCTTCTCCATATACTAATTTAGCCCTAGTAAATTTTACTTTAGGTCTTTTTAAATAAAAAAAAGCAGTTACGCCTAATACCAAAATCAATCCTATGGAAACAACTTTAAATTTCTTATTCATAATTTCACCTACTTTAATTCTTTACCTTTATTATTCTCAATTATTCCCTTACTAATTCAAAAAAAAAGACATGTTACCATGTCTTTTCTAATATATCTCTCATTTGTCCTAAAATCTTTTTTTCAATTCTAGATACTTGTACTTGAGATATTCCCAGAATTTGAGCTATTTCCGATTGAGTTTTGTCTTTAAAATACCTAAGAATTATTATAGTCCTTTCTCGAGCTTTTAACTTTGATAATATCTCATTAAGGGCCAATCTATCCGTAACTTCACCTTCGCCTTTTACCTTTTTTTCGCTTATTTTGTCTATTAAATGAACTGGCGAACCATCATCTTTGTGAATTACATCATAAAGATACTCTAGTTGGACATTTGCCTCTAATGCAATTACTATGTCTTCTTGAGAAATGTCTAGTGATGCTGAAATTTCACTTAAAGTTGGTTCTCTTCCCATTTCCTTTGATAAATTCTCCTTTGCCATTTTTACTTTAGCTGCCGTTTGTTTCATGGACCTACTTACTTTTATCATCCCATCATCTCTTAAAAATCTCTTAATCTCCCCTATTATCATGGGAACTGCATAGGTTGAAAATCTAACATTATAGGTAAAATCGAACTTTTCAATAGCCTTAACTAATCCGATACATCCTAACTGATATAAATCATCCTTATCATAACCTCGATTGTTAAACCTCTTTATAACACTTCTTACTAATCCCAAATTATTACTTACTAATACACTTTTAGCTTCTGCACTCCCCTGTTGTGCTTCCTTTATGAGCCCTAAAGTAGTCTCATGGTCAAATATTTTATTGTGGTTATCTGAATAAGGCATACCCATATTATCTACCCCTTAATCTCGAGAACTTTTTATTTCTTTTGACATCCTTATTTTTGTGCCTCTTCCAATTTGGGAGTCAATCTCAACATAATCCATAAATGTTTCCATAACTGTAAATCCCATACCAGATCTTTCAAGCTCAGGTTTGGAAGTAAAAAGGGGTTCTCTAGCTTGTTCTATATTTTCAATACCTTTTCCAAAATCCTCTATTGTCACTTCTAAAGTTTCTCCCATTATGCCACATTCTATTACTATTTTTCCTAATTCCTCTAAATATCCATGAATTATGGAATTTGTAACAGCTTCTGACACGGCAGTTTTAATGTCTGCTAACTCCTCTAGAGTAGGATCAAGTTGTGCTACAAAAGCAGCTACTACTACTCTAGCAAAGGATTCATTTTGGGATTTACTTAATATTTCTAGTCTCATATGATTATTATCTAGCAATTTATTCACTCCCTTATAAGTTTTCTAAGGCTTCTTCTTTAGTTTCATAGTATTTTATTATATTTAAAAGTCCTGACATCTTAAAAATTTTATGCACTCTATCATTTAAGTTTATGACACCAGCTTGTCCTCCATATTCTTTTATTTTCTTAAAACGCCCTATTACTACTCCAATACCAGAACTATCCATGAACCTTACTTTTTTAAAGTCAAATACTATATTTTTTGCATTTTCTCTATTTATAGCTTTATCAATTTCCTCCCTAACTTCCTTTGCTGTATGATGGTCTAATTCACCATCTAAAGCCACTACTAAGTTATTGTTTATCATTTCTATACTAGTTTGCAATCCTACTCCCCCCATTACTTGTTTTAAATATACTTCTTCAAAATCTCCCCTTTTTCCTTCGATGAAAATTGACTAGTATTGACTAGTTTTGTCCAAAAATAAAAATATGGCCAAATATTTGACCATACCCTTAATTTATTGTAGTTTATTTTGCATTTCTTCCATCTTCATTGAATTTTCTTCAGTTATTTCTGGCATTTCTATATTAATTTCTTCATTTATATTATATATTTTACTATTTCCTTTAACACCTAAAGACATGGATGGTCTTTGTGTTTCCTCATCTGCCTTTAAATTAATGTTAATATCCATCTCAGAACTTACTATTTCATTATTCTTATCTAGAAAATATACCATCTTTACCTTTTCTATAGTAAGAACCTTATCTAATTCTTCTATTCCTTTGCTTAATTCTTCTCTTGCCTTTTGTAACTCTTCTTTAATCTCTGCTTCTGACTTTTCTTCTCCTAAAAGAATACTTTGTCTTTTAGCATTTTCTATAGTATATTTCATAAACATGGGATTATCATATAATTTAGGTAATATACTTTTAATAACTTCTTTAAATTCTTCATCATTAAAAGTTATCTCTATAGGAGTTGCTGATACTTCTTTTCCATTTATATCTAATTTTTCATCCTCTAGGACTTTAATATTTTCGTCTTTAATAAGTCCTAATATGGATTTACTCATCTCGCCGCTTAATTTTTTCATGTCTTCCTTGTTTTCATTTAAGCTTTCACCATTGCCCTCATATAGTACCATATACTTTTCTTGCATAGGTAACTTTACTACATATTTTTCAGGGCTATAGTAAATTTCCATTTCATAAGACATTCCACTTAAAGCTACATTTACTTTACCCGCCATATTAAATGACTCTTGATCAATTTGAAAATTCCCCTTTAGTTTGGCTTGATTTATCATTCCTACAAACATGCCTATCATAGGGTTTTTATTTATTTCTTCTTCTGGCACCCCTATGTTAAAACTCATATCCAACTCCTGAGTTGCAGTCTTTAGATTCATGGAATTTTCAAAGGCCTTTTCTAATCTGTCCTTAGGATCTTCCTTTTTACACCCCACTGTCAATGACATAATCATTAATATTGCTACTAATAGTGAGATAATCCTCTTTGTCATCTCTTGTCCCCCTTTAAAATTTTAGTCTATAATAATATATCATTTTGAAAAAACATTGTAAACATTTTACTTTTTACATTTTATTTGTAATTATACCCTCCATAGGCAATCTATTCTTATTCACGTAGAAAAAACTCCCTAAAAGGGAGTTTTTTCTAGTCTTCTAAATTAACTTCTATAGTTTCCATTTGCTCTATGGCCTCATCTATAAGCTTTTCCACATCTAACTTAGATTCTGATTGTTCTATTCTATCTACTCTAGGTTTTGTAACTGGACGCTTTGGTAAAAATACTGTACAACAATCTTCAAATGGCAAAATTGAAGTTTCATATGTATCTATCATTCTAGCCATCTTAATAATATCTATTTTATCCATTGCTATAAGTGGTCTAAATACAGGTATATTTACAGAGGAATTTGTAACTGTTAATCCCTGTATGGTTTGACTAGCCACCTGCCCTATATTTTCTCCAGTTATTAAGGCATTACACTCTTGCCTCTCAGCTATTTTTTCTGCTATTTTCATCATGAATCTTCTTGATAATATGGTCATTTCATCTTCTGGGCATTTCTCATTAATTTCCTTTTGTATAGGTAGTAAGTTTATGGAATGTAATTTTATAGTTCCACAATATATGGATAATTTTCTAGCTAATTCTATTACCTTCTCTTTAGCCCTGTCACTAGTAAAAGGATAACTATGATAGTGAATACCTTCTATCTCTACTCCTCTTTTAGCCATCATCCATCCTGCCACAGGAGAGTCAATTCCTCCTGACAATAGTAATAGAGCTTTACCATTTGTTCCTAGTGGTAATCCACCATAACCATTAACCTTTTCTGAATGAGCATATATTTTATGTCTCACATCTACCCTTAATACTACATCTGGATTATGTACGTCTACTGTATAATTCTCCGTATTTTGTAATACATATCCACCAACTTCTCTAGCTATTTCAGGTGACTTAATTTTAAAGGATTTATCAGCTCTTTTAGCTTCCACCTTAAAAGTCTTTGCCTCATCATCACCAAATTTGTCTTTTAGATATGTTATAGCACATTCACAAATACTATCCATATTTTTTTCTTCAGATACATAGGCTAAACTTATGGAAGCCACTCCAAATACTTTTCTTACCCTTTCTATTACTTCATCTTCATCATAGTCTTCCATATCTAATATAAGTAGACCATTAGCTTTTCTTACCTTAAGATTACCTAAGTCCTTTAAGTTGTTCTCAATATGTCTGATCAATTTATTTTCAAAGTATGGTCTATTGAGACCCTTTAAAATAATTTCTCCATATCTAATTATCAATTCTTTTTTCATTTTATCACCTCTTTATAATCATTCGTAACTCTTCTACACTATTTTTTATCTTTTCTATTGCATAATCCATTTCTTCCATTTTATTAGTATATGAAAAACTAAATCGTATAGCTCCTTCTATCTGCTCATTAGTTAATTTCATACTCTTTAACACATGACTTTGGCTACTTTTTTTATTAGAAGAACAAGCAGATCCTGTAGATACATATATATTATATTGTTCTAAATAATGAAGAAGTACTTCTCCTCTTATTCCAGAAAAACTAATATTTAAAATATGGGGAGCATGACATGTTTCATGGCCATTAACCTTAATATCTTTAACCTGTGCCAATATTTTTTCTTTAAACTTTTCTCTAAAGTTTTTAATATACTCAATATGTTCTTCTATTTTATTATTAAAATCTGATACGGCTGCCCCAAAACCTAATATACCTGGCACATTTTCTGTACCTGATCTTATTCCCGTTTCTTGACTTCCTCCAAATACTATTGGTTGTATCTTAGTTCCCTTTTTAATATATAGTACTCCTACACCCTTAGGTCCATGGACTTTATGAGCACTAACTGATAGTAAATCTATTCCTATCTTTTGTGGTGAAATTTTTATTTTGCCAAAGGATTGTATAGCATCCACATGGAAAGTAGGTCTTTTCTTTAACTTCTTTAATATTTTTCCTATTTCTTCTATAGGTTGTATAGTTCCAACTTCATTATTAACATGCATTATACTAACTAATATAGTATCATCTGTTAAATTTTCTTTTAATTCATCTATACTTATCATTCCATATTCATCTATACGTAAGTAAACTACCTCATATCCTTCATTTTCTAATGTTTTATATACATTAAGGACCGATGGATGTTCTATTTTAGTAGTAATTATTTTTCTACCTTCTCTTTTTTTACTTTTTATAGTTCCTAATATGGCTAAATTATTGGCTTCAGTACCTCCAGAAGTAAATATTATTTCCTCTGGTTTAGCATAAAGAGATTTAGCTAGTTGCTTCCTAGCCTCTTTTACTAATTTTTCTACTTCTACACCTTTTTTATGTAGAGAAGATGGATTTCCATAATAATCTGTTAAAGATTTAAGCATAATATCCACAACTTCCCCTTTAGGTTTGGTTGTAGCGCTATTATCAAAATAAGCTTCCATATTTATCTCTCCAATACTGTATTTTACATGTCTTTGCATATTTTATATTATTAATCCCTCTTTGTAAAGTAAATTACCCATATATTTTTATTTTGATAATTATAATTGAACATATTCACAAAGTTATTTTTTAATTATAATTTTTTTATATGAAAGTGTTGCAACCATTGTCGTTTTTTGTTATAATTTGCTTAGTGGTTATCCCCCTGATAACCTCGATAATATAATCTCTATTCCCAATACCCCTTTTGAACGTAAACTAGTAAAAAACCTAGCCCGCGAGGCTAGGTTTTTTGCATTTATAGTTAATATCTATTCAACTACTTCCACTATACTAATTTGTGGCATTTTTAATAAGTCAACAAAATTTTCTCCAACTTTTATTAGTGGTCTTGTTGGCCTTTGTTTGTTTACCAATACTATTTTTCCTATTTTTCCATCAGATAGTTTTACTACGTTTCCCACATAAAATTTAGATATGTTCCATAAGAAGATATTACATATATATGGATCTAATTTCCCATATCCTTCACTTTCTATTTCTTCTGCCACTTTAAAAGGTGATTCCTTATCCTTATATACTCTCTTAGACGTCATAGCATCAAAAACATCTGCTATGGCTATTATTCTAGCAAATTCATGAATTCTTTCACTCTTTAGCCCATAAGGATACCCACTACCATCAAATCTTTCATGGTGTTGAAGTATACCACAACATACATTAAAATCTAGTTTGTCATCATTTTGTACCAACTTGTATCCATATTCAGCATGTCTTTTCATCTCTGAACATTCTTCTCTAGTTAATCTTCCTGGTTTATAGAGTATTTCTCTTTTAACTTTTGCTTTTCCAATATCATGTAAGAAAGCAGCTAATGCAAGTTTATCCAATTTATCCTGACTATAATTTAACCATTTTCCTATCATAGTTGCTAGGACGCATACATTAATAGAGTGAGTATAAGTATAATCATCTACCACATGGGTTTCTCTTAACCTTTTTAGTACATTATTATTTAAAACAACGTTTTCAACTAAGTCAGCTACAGATTCTTCTACAATCTCCGTTTCTATTTTTTTACCTAGTTGAACCTCATTGTAAACATCTTTAAATTTATTCAAAGACTCAGCGTATTTTTCTTTCAAGCGCCTTTCTTCTTTTATTTTCTCTTTATACTCATCTTTAGATACTTCCTTCTTTAAATCTCCAATTATATATATATATCTAATTCCTAGTTCCTTTATTTTATCCATTACATTTTCATTTAATCTTGTCCCACGTGCAATTAGAAGCTGATCATATGGTCCTAATATATCTTTTGCTAAAATCATATCTTCTTCCATTTCACTTAAATATATCTTTTTCATATAGTACCTCTCCACTTCCTTTAACTAATTTAATTAAATTCTTCTACACTATACTTTTCTACATCTTATTATTCTATATTATATATTCTATATATATTATTCTATCTTTTTCTACAATTTCCTCTAATAGAATTAGTATTTTAGTGCTCTATTCCCACATCTAGGACAATAATTTTGTTTTTTCTTGATGATTTCTCCACAATTCTTACAATAGCCAAAACCTCTTTTTCTAACCATTCTTTCTTTCATCATGTTTAACTTTCTCTCTAGCCGTCTTATCTCCATACACCTTCTTTTAATTTCACTAGTAGGCATGTGAGCCTTTTCCTCTGTATAATATTTATATACAATTTCTCCTATATACAGTTTATGTTCTTCTATTTCTTCCTCTATTCCTCTTATGTTCATCTTCATCTCAGTCAGTTCTATAACCTCATCAGTTTTTACTGATAGGGTATGTGTTCCTCTACCTATACTATCTATAAATCTCTCTAAAAAATCCATATAATCGCCCCTCTTAAAAATTACCTATTGTATTTTTATAAAGTTATCTTATTATATTATATATAGCTAATTTACAGGAGGACTCAATAATGGAAATATTTGTACATGAAATTTCAGAAGATTTACATATACCATCAAGTTTTAGTAAATATTATTCAGATCTTAATTTCGCCTTTTTTGATATAGAAACTACTGGTCTTAGTCGTAAAAATAGTAAAATTATATTAATAGGTATGCTTTATGTATGTGATGGAAAAATCATAGTGAAACAATATTTTTGCAATAACAGAAGTGAAGAGAAAAAAATGTTACTTCAATTCATGAAAGATATAAAGAATTTTGATTTACTTATAAGTTATAATGGTAATGCCTTTGATATACCCTTCATTAACGAAAGATTGAAATATAATAAAATAAGTGATTCCATTAAACCTTATAAGAGTATGGATTTTTTATGTTTAGTAAGAAGAAACAAGGCCCTTTTAAATATGGACAGCTACAAACTAAAAAGTGTAGAAGAGTTAATGGGTATACATAGAAATGATACAATATCTGGAAAAGACAGTGTGGAACTATATAACATATACGAAGAAACTAAAGATGAAAAGCTACTAAAGGTAATTTTACTTCACAACTATGATGATCTTTATTTCTTTAGTAAAACTTTAAAAATATTAGATTTAATACCAGAAGAAAATTTATTTTTAGACTTTCCTTATGTAATTAATCACGAAAGTGATTATAAAATATACATATCAAAGCATACAATAAAGGGATCTACCCTACATGTTGAGGGTTCTATTTTGTGGGATGAGGACAATGATTATTTCTTTTATGATACACTTTTAGATTTTAATTATGAAAAGTATTCCAATAAGTTTAACCTGAAAATTTTGTTAGAAAAGGGATTATCTCCAAATGATGAAAAATGTCTTTACTTACCTTTAGATAGGGTTTCTAACATGGATGGAAATTTAGTATTTAAAGTGGATAAGAAAATTCAACCTAATAGTTTATTATATTTTTATAAAAATCTATTAAGTAATATTTTAAACAATATTAAATAAGCAAAAAATAAGGGGGCTAGTATCTAAATAAATACTAACACCCCAACATTTCACATAGAACAAAAATAAAAAGCTTGAATAAACTATTCAAGCTTTCTTTTGGTGCCCAGAGGCGGAATCGAACCACCGACACGGGGATTTTCAGTCCCCTGCTCTACCGACTGAGCTATCTGGGCATATAAATTATAATGGTCGGGGTGGCAGGATTTGAACCCGCGGCCCCCTGGTCCCAAACCAGATGCGCTACCAAACTGCGCTACACCCCGATTGAAAATTGGCAGGGGTAGAAGGACTTGAACCCTCGGCACGTGGTTTTGGAGACCACTGCTCTACCAACTGAGCTATACCCCTACATATTAAATTGAAAATGGTGGGCCTTCAGGGACTCGAACCCCGGACCTGCCGGTTATGAGCCGGACGCTCTGACCAACTGAGCTAAAGGCCCCCAAAATGGCGGAGAAGGCGGGATTCGAACC